>JBKQRG010000345.1:0-39023 GCA_052144015.1 Desulfomonilaceae bacterium | reverse complement strand
GTACGAAATCGGATTTGGAGCAGTTTCAGCAGAAGCCTGCCGGCATTGACAAGCGCGGCTATCAGCGAAAAATTGACAAGGCTTCCGAATAGCGGTTACGTTCCAGGAATTGTATTGAACCTGGTCTGGAACCTGGAAGTGCGATCAATAATCGAGAATTGATTGAAATACTCCAGTGCGGGCCAACTTGCGGTTTCTTTCAGAGATAATCGCAGATGTAGACACCGGCGGGGGCCTTTTTCAGTGATCCCCAGTACCTCCGAAATGGCAAGGGCGCCGGACACTTCAGGTGAAGATAGGGAGACAGCACATGAAACGACTTCTATTTCTATTAGCGATTATTTTGTGGGGTATTACGCTTTCGAACCCCAATTCGGGCGTTTGCCAGGAGCCAATCCTCGTAGGAGTTCCGACGGCTTTGACCGCCCTTGAGGGAAAAGAAGCGCTTAGGGCGGTGGAAATGGCCGTCGACGAGATCAACGCCAAGGGAGGCGTCAAGGTAGGGCACACAAATCGTCCTATCAAGATTGAAACCGTTGACCTGAGGGATGCTTCTCCAGGTGTGCCTGTATCTGAAGCACTGCTAGGCATGGAAAAGATCATCACTGAAAAAAAAGTGAACGCCATCGTGGTTGGGCCGTTCAGATCTGAGGCGCTCCTGGCGGGCATGGACCTACTTGCCAAGTACAAGGTCCCCTTCCTCGGCGGCATCGCAATGACTCCCAAGTCCGAGGAGAAAATAAAAGAAGATCCGGAGAAATACAAATATATCTTCCGCCTGACTTTGAACTCCCAGCACCTCGTGGGATACCTTGTGAGAACGTTGGGCATGATAAAGGCGGAATTCGGATTCAACAAGCTCTTCGTAATGAACCAAGATGTGCTGTGGGCTAGGCTCACAGGTGAGTTCACGTCCAAAATCTCCACGGAAAAACTCGGATGGGAAACGCTAGGCACAGAAGCGTATCCCACGGGTTCCTCCGACTTCTCTGCAGGCCTGAGTAAGGCCAGGATCGATAAGGCACAGTTGATTCTTCCGGTCTTTGATATGCCCCAGAGCGGCATCTTGCTGAAGCAGTGGAAATCTATGAAGGTTCCTGCGCTGGTGTGCGGGTTCATATCCCCCATGGCCGGTCCTGGCGCATGGAAGATTTTCGAAGGAAGAATTGGAGGTCTGCTCAACGCTACTTTCGAGATCGGCAGTGCCATTGCTCCAGAGAAATATCCACCGGCAAAGAAGTTTTATGAAGATTATCTGCAAAAATACGGCGTCCCGTTGGAAGCAGGACATGGGCCTGCTCCTTCTTACGACTCTGTATACGTACTTGCGGAAGCGATTGAACGAGCAGGGTCACTGGATCCTGACAAGATCGTCGACGAAATCAAGAAGACCGACCGGAAGGGAGTTATAGGACGCATCAAGTTCGACAATGGCAATCAGGCTATTTATGGAGACGATCCTGCACAGACTGCCACAGGATGCATGTCGCAGTGGTTGGAAGATGGCAAACGGGTCATCGTATACCCGCCGGCCCTCGCTGAGGGCAAGATCAAACTGCCCGAATGGATGAAACCTGCCAAGTAGGTAACAGCGTGCCTTTAACAGCCGAAAGTCAAAAAAGCATTAGAAGGGACCCACGGAAACCCGTTCATCAAGTTACGATCAACCGATATTAAATAGACACGGATGGAAGAGGAAGCGATAATTAGGTTGTGGCCGCTGTCCAAAGGCTCATCGTTCAGAAGGGAGACTTGGAAAGAGGTGCTTCGGGATTCTCACACGGTAACACCGGAGTGTCAGCCGGTGGCATCAAACAAGGATGGGACTAACCTATGGAAGAGAGACACATTGCGCCGGAATGTGACAATTTGACACAGACTGAGATAACGGATCAAATCGCGATTGTCACGATGAACAACCCTAGCATGGTCAACTGCCTCAGCACTGAATTGGTCAGGGGGCTTTTGAAAGCGTTTGACGAATTTGAATCAGCCGCAGTTCGAACCATAATCCTGAGAGCCCATCCCGGTGCCAAAGTCTGGTCCTCGGGCCACAACATGAAGGAGCTTTCTGTTGAGGGAGAAGATCCTCTCCCTTGGAACAGACCTTTCGAGCAACTCCTGCATCGAATCCGGAAGTGTCCGGTTCCAGTCATTGGCATGATCGAGGGGAGTGTTTGGGGTGGCGCTTGCGATCTAGCCATGACTTGCGATCTTCTGGTGGGGACTCCTTCAGCCTCGTTCGCTATTACACCGGCAAAAGTCGGCTTATCCTACAATGCGGCCGGTTTGACCCACTTTCTGGGGGTGTTGCCGCTTCACATAATTAAAGAAATGCTTTTCACCGCGCAGCCGCTTTCGGCTCGGGATGCTCACCGGCTAGGTCTATTAAACCGCCTTGTTGAACCTGACCAACTAGAGCAAACCACATTGCAAATAGCCCGAGACGTGGCCAGCCGGGCACCGATGGTTGTTAGACTCCTCAAGGCTCAACTGCGGAAATTGACCTCGGGGCCGGCGATGAATCCGGATGATTTTGAGGAAATACAGACCCTCCGGATTAGGGTTGACCAAAGTCATGACCTTAAGGAAGGGGTAAGCGCCTTCTTTGAAAAACGCATTCCGGTTTTTCAGGATAAATGACAAAGAACAAGGCGAATCCAAATAAGATCTACTTTGCCTGCATCCGAGCTAGGATATTCTATCGGAGACATAAAGTTGATTGGGCTCGAAGCCAAACAAGTGGACCCTTTTTAACGAACCTTTTCGAGAACAATTTATTCTCCGGCTCTTTTGCACCTCCTCATCAAAGAGGCGCAGAGCGGCATTACCTGAATCGCCTTTGCATCGCGCCCGATAGTCCGTTTTGTGGCTTCGTTCAGATGTGAACGTAATTAATGAGATTATTTGAATGTAGTTTGTAAGTAGCCCTTATATCGTAGTGCCGACTCTGCTGCGAAAAAAGTTCGCACCACCTGGCTGCAAATAGAGCCAGAACGGCCACTTCAACCCATTTTGCATAAACATTTTTCCAAACTATCGAAGGGGCAAATGGGCTCATCCTAGTTCGATGTGAGCCTGTTTGGCTCATCGAATATGAGTCGATAATACGGCGCTTTGGTGCGCACTTCTGAGTCATTTTGATTCCTCCCCAGTACGTCTTATTGCCCGCTTTAGAGCCCTCGCCAATAGGGAAGCTATTAAAATTAGCGCTCATAATCCTACTTCTTCCACGCAATTCATAAATCACCAACAGCGGCACGAATAATGCATCGATTCGCATTTAAGCGCTTTACCATAATAAGTATCCGGTCAACCAATGTCCTACAAAAGCAACAGGAGGATGTAATGAAGGAGATAGAAGCCAGTCCCCATTATCGAGTTGAAGTCGATACGGCGAAGAACCGTTTGTACCTTTCGCTGTTCGGCGACGTTTTGACTGACGCCGATGTCGCCGGAATGCTGGACGGGGTCCAAACCGCGATCGACCTTTTGAAGCCGGGATTCACGGCCGTGGGCGACTTCACCGGACTGAACTTGCTGGGCTTGCCGGACATATCCCAAGAAGTCCAAAGGACTCTCTTCAATGGAGGCTTGCGAAAAGTGGCATCGGTTTGGAGCCGGGAGGGTTTTGCAAAAATTGTTGTGGATTCATCTGCTCGAAAAGTGAACAGTGGCCACTACAGTGAGAAGAGAAAAGTGTTCACAAGTAGGGTCGAAGCCGAAGTGTGGCTTGACGAGTAACCGTGGTGGTTCGAGGTGCCGAAACTCCGTCGGCAACAAATAATTCTTACTCACGACTAACAATGCTTTGCGGAAAATTTTGCCGTTCCATGGGCATCGATATGTCAAAATCGGTTTTTCCGTCCAGAGGAACGGTTTTAAACTTACCGACGGAAAAAGATTTATCGGTCGCGGAAAGCCGCTAATTTTTGTTTTGCGTAACTTTTGCGGGACTCGCTCGGGTAAAATCGCGAAAAATTGTCGAATTTGATGCAACGGGGTCCGGTTAAGTGTTTGATATGATTAGGCTCCAAAGCTTCCAATCGGACTCGAAATCCACCGCCCGCATGGGTGTGCGAGTTCGACTCTCGCTCCTAGCACCAGGAAATTGCAAAGGATTTGGCTGACAGCTAAATCCTTGCCATGAGTGTAACCAAAAGAAGGGAACAAAAGAAATCCTGATTCCCAGGAAGATTCATCCATACTGGATTTAAATGACTCGGCCTCATGCAGCCGTTTGCCTTCTCATATAAGACTTTGCTTTATAACTTCCAAGCTTTGACTGCAAAAGACTTTTTCGAAATCTTCCGGTAATTTTTTCTTTCCTCAATTACCGAAAAACGGAGTATTGTGCGACCAGGCTGAATAGGTGTGTTATTTCATAATGATTCTAAAAAGTAATCACTGATTGTGAAGAGCGGCCGCTCGTTCGGCAAGCATGAGAAAGTCCTTGATTTCCGCCTCTGCGCGTGGTTTATTGGATTAAACATTAACCTTAATCCAACGCGGCGCCGTGTTCAGAACTCTCCCACAAGAACGGACTTTTGAAGCCCTCGTCAAGCAGATCAAAGAGGCGATCTATTCGGGAAAGCTCAAGCATGGCGACAAGCTTCCCACTGAAAGAGACCTGGCCCAGATCTTTAAAGTGAGCCGAGCTGCTGTCCGATCCGCCATGCTGAACCTTGAACAATCGGGAGTGCTGGAAATTAAGAAAGGAGCGGGGGGAGGGTTCTTCATACAGGATTTGAATTTCAAGCCCGTTCGCGACTCCTTGCATCATCTTATCATGCTGGGTCGAGCTTCTATTTCACACTTCACGGAGGCCCGCCGGATCATCGAGCCTGAGGCCGCCGCTTTGGCTGCACTGCGGGCCACTCCCAAGGACATAGCCGACCTGGAAAACGCGGTGAGGAGCTTTCAGCACAGGGCAGAGGAGGCTGCAGCTCCCGAACCCGGCGACCTCCAATTCCACATTTGCATCGCTCAGGGAGCTAAGAATCCAGTCATCTTGGTTATCATGCGGTCTCTCATGGATCTTCTTTTTCGAAGCATTGCCTCGTACCCGCTCGATCACGAGCGAGGCGAAGTCATCGTCGCCCACCACCGCGCGATTCTTGGCGCGATTAAGGTCAGGAACTCTGACAAGGCGCGAACCTTGATGCTTGAGCATGTGACCGCGATGAACGCCTTTTTCAGCGATTTTGAGGGCGACAGCGAGAATCAGGACACAACAGGCTAGGGAGTGCAGAATGCCGAAGCTGGAAGTCCGTTTGACTGTTAATGGCAAACCTCTGAGCAGTAATGTCTCCGGAAACATGACTTTGCTGAGATTCCTGAGGGATCATATGAGGTTAACCGGCACCAAGTGCGGATGTGGCTCGGGAGAGTGCGGTGCCTGCACGGTCCTAGTAAATGGTGTGGCAAAAAAATCATGCCTTGTTCGGATGAACAAACTGCAAGGAGCCAGGGTCGAAACTATCGAAGGCCTTTCCGCCGATGGGTTGCATGCTCTCCAGGAGGCGTTCATCATCAAAGGCGCGATCCAGTGCGGATTCTGTACGCCAGGCATCATTCTGGCTGCCAAGGCGCTTCTCGATCGAAATCCATCGCCATCCAAAGAAGACATCCTATCGGCTCTTAGCGGCAATTACTGCCGATGCACCGGTTACTTTGCCATTATCGAAGCGGTGGAAGAAGCGTCCAGGATGGTCTCCGGTCAGGGCTCAGCCGGGGTTCGTTCACCGGTGGATGCAGGGCCTGACATCATTGGCACGTCCGTCCTGGACAAGTCCGACGTGCTCAAGGCCACCGGCCGGCTCATTTTTGCCGATGATCTCTATTTCGACGACATGTGTTATGGCGCTGCCCTCCTGAGCGACCTTCCGCACGCTCGTATCAAGAGCATGGACACCGGCAAAGCCGAAGCCATGCCTGGTGTCATCCGGGTGTTGACTGCCAAGGACATCCCCGGAATAAACAAATTTGGCCTTATCCACGCTGATCAACCCGTCTTCGCTGAAGATAAGGTTCGTTTTGTCGGCGACACCCTCGCCCTTGTGATCGCTGACATAGAAGAGAACGCCCGCAAGGCGCTACGATTGATCCATGTGGACCTTGACGAACTTCCCGTCGTCGCCTCTCCTGATGAGGCATTGGAGAAATCTGAATGGCCTCCTGTTCATGAGAGCGGCCATATTCTCAAAAGAGTTACCCACTCGAAGGGAGATATCAAGGAAGGCTTTCGAAAAGCGGCCCTGGTTGTGGAGCAGGATTATGAAACGCCTTTCCTCGAGCACGCTTACCTGGAACCGGAGTCCGGCGCGGCAAGGGTCACCGAGGATGGGGGTGTTGAGATCTGGTGCTCTACGCAAGCTCCTTTCCTCATGAGAGGGCAGATAGCCCAGTGCTTGAATCTGTCGGAAGAGAAGGTCAGAGTCCGTGGACTGCCTGTGGGAGGCGCCTTTGGTGGAAAACTCGATATCACGATTCAGATCCTGCTCGGGTTGGGTGCCTTGGTGACCAAGAAGCCCTTCAAGATGACGTTAAGTCGCCGGGAATCGTTGAGGATGAGCACCAAGAAGCATCCGTTCAAGATGCGCTACGAGACGGGAATCTCCGCTGAAGGTAAATTCGTTGCACTCAAAGCAAAGCTTGTGAGCGATGCCGGCGCGTACGAAGGCTGGAGCACGGATGTACTCGAACAGGCTATGGTCTTTGCCGGAGGCCCCTACGTTTGGCCGAACGTCTACGTGGAAGGTTTGACAGTTTATACGAACAATGTGTTAGGTGGCGCATTTCGCGGGTTCGGAATGAACCAGGTTCACTTCGCCATAGAGTCCCAGATAGACATCATGGCTAAGAAACTTGGGATAGAGCCTATAAAGATCCGTCTGATGAATGCTCTGGAGGAAGGGAAGGAAACCTTCAGCGGCGAGGTCGTGAGATCCAGTGTGGCCATCAAGGAGGCTCTTCTGGAGGCTGAGAAGAGACTCAACCGGCTTTCGGACGTGAAGATCACTTCGAGTGACAATAAGAGGATCGGTGTAGGTATTGCGGGTGCGTACAAAAATATTGGAGGTGGGAGAGGACTAAGCAACTTTGGCGGCGTAGTCCTGAAAGTTCTCGATTCGGGTGAGATTGAATTGAGAGCTTCCGTTTGCGACATGGGGCAAGGCGCCGCAACGGTGCTGGCCCAAATCGCAGCGGCTGTCACAGGCATCTCCACGGACAAGTTCGTGGTGGTTATTGCAGATTCAGATTCGATACCCGACGGCGCGATGGCCATCGGGCAACGTCAAACCATGATTTCGGGAAACGCTGCCATAGGAGCCGCAAAGAAGCTCAAGACTCTCATTCTTGACGCTGTTTCCCGCTCTACAGGTTTTCCCGTAGAGGACTTGGACATCAGGGGTACCCATATCGTGAATAAGAAACAGGAGCAAGTGATTGCTCTCGACGGGCTACGCCGGCTCGCCGAAGGGGCAGTCATCGAAGCTAAACATGAATGGGTCGCCCCGCAAACCTATCCTCTCAAGGATGACCTCAACCCGACATTCCCCATCATAAGAGACGGCAAGATAGTCACTGACTATGATCCGGATGATTACAGGAATTACTTTGCCTATAACTATGCCTGTCAGATTGCCATCGTGGAAGTAGATATGGCCACAGGAGCGGTCGAAGTGAAGAAGGTTTTTGCATTCCACGATGTTGGCAGGGCGCTTAACCCTCTCAAAATCAAGGGCCAATTGGAGGGAAGCATCATCATGGGGATTGGCTATGCCTTGTCCGAACAATTTCTTGTAAACCGGGGCATCCCCAAGACTAAAACCATTCGTGGTTGCGGCATCCCTGGGATTCACGTAAGGCCCGAGGTTGAGATCGTGCTTGTGGAAAAGCCCGAGCCTATCGGCCCGTTTGAGGCAAAAGGCATCTCTGAGATCGCCCTGGTCCCCACGGTGCCCGCGATCATCAACGCGATTTGTGACGCGACCGGAGTACGAATCACATCTCTCCCTGCCAAACCCGAGAAGGTCCTGGCAGCCTTGAGAGAGCTATCCTGAACCAGATGGGCAAGGAGTTAAAGAGGTGCGATTGCGGCATTCAGAATGCCGGCAAGGCTAGAGACGGCAACGGGAGCCCTTTGAAATGCCGGGCCTCGTTCCCTGATTCAATCCAAATACTCGGAAGGCATGAGTATGTTTGTGGAAGAAAGGATGAAGCCATGAAGAAATGGGCGTGCATGGTGTATGCCGCGGTGTTCGTTGTGTTTGCGATTTTTCTCCCGCAGGTCGCTGTCGGGCAAGCGAAGAAACCCATCAAAATCGGCGTGGTCGCCGACAAGACCGGTGGACTTGCCGCGTACGGCTACTCCCACGAAAAAGTAGTGCGGGCCGTGGTAAAAATGGTCAACGAGAAAGGCGGCATGAACGGGCGACCGGTAGAGCTAGCCGTGGAAGATACGGAGACTAAGCCCTCGGTCGGAGCGTTGAAATTTAGGAAGCTCGTCGAGACGGACGGGGTCGACTTCGTGATCGACTCAAATATGTCCGGAGTGGCCGTCGCCTGTGCCCCCGTTGCGAGAGAATTGAAGACCCCTTACTTTCCCTCAGCGTCCGCAACGGAGATATCGGGCGAGAAGGGCAACCGTTACGTGTTCCAGCTTTGCACGTCGGTGCGTGAGGAGGCAAAGGGCACCGCGAAGTGGGCTGTCGAGAACCTTGGGAAGAAATGGGTGATCGTGGTCGTGAATTTCGCGTGGGGTTGGTCGAACCAAGAGGACTTCTCGAAGTACCTCACGGAGAACGGCGGCCAGGTCCTCGAATCGATCCGCGTACCGCTCGGTGCAAGTGACTGGCTGCCCTACCTCAAAGGCAAGATCCCCAAGGACGCGGATGCCATTTACCTCGCTGCTTTCGGCTCGGACTTCCTCTCGGCTATCCGCGACATTCACGCGGTGCGACCTGACATTAAGAAGCTGGGCGCGGTCTACGCTCTTGCTGCCCAGGACCCGGCGAAGCTTGGACCTGCGGCAGAGGGCATGTACTGTATCACCTCGTATCCGACCATCCTGTCAGGACTAGACACACCCTCTAACAAACAATACCGGGACATCATCGGCGTAGACCCCGCCGGATTGGAGAAAGCCACCGGCACCCGTTTTGTCTTGGCATACAACTGGGTGGTCTGGGAGGCCTTCTTTGCGCTGAAGAACGCCATCGAGAAAGTGAACTGGCAGGACAAGAAAGACACTCCCAAGGTGATCGAGGCTCTAGAGGGCATGGAATTGAAGGAAGGCCCGGAGTTTCCGCAGGGTAATGCCGTGATAAGGACTCAGGACCACTTGATCCAGACAGGACTTTACGTGGAGAAGCTGGAAAAGGGAGCCATCAACGTCGTGGCGAAGATCCCCGCGGCAGATGTGACCTATCCGCCCATCGTAGACCACTCGAAGGAACCGTTCTGAGAGATCGGTAACATTCTATTCTGGCTGGGCAGCCGCGCGGCCCGAACAGATCAGAAGGATCGACAGCTATGCCTGAATGGGTGATCACGGTACTCTTCCTCCTTATGAACGGCCTCATCTGGGGACTGATCATAGCGCTCATCGCTCTCGGACTCTCGCTTATCTTCGGCGTCATGGGCATCGTGAACATGGCGCACGGCGATCTGTTCATGCTAGGCGCTGTGCTGGCATTTTACCTCCTGCCGGTTTCGGGGAGTTTCTGGATCGCCCTCGCTGCCGTGCCTCTGATTACGGCTATCATTACCGGACCGGTGGAGCGTTTCATCTTGCGACCTTACGAGGGTCATCCCGCTGTGACAATGATTGCCACCGTCGGCATTTCTTTCATCCTCCAGCAGATTGCTCTCGCCACGTACGGTGGTATTCCGAAAAAGGTCGCCGACCCTGTCGATTTCTCCTTCAACCTGCTCGGTGTCTCCTATCCGGGATATCGGCTGCTCGTCGCCGCCATCGCCATACTCATCATCGTGGGCATATATCTGTTTCTCTACCGGACGAACTACGGTATCCTCATCAGGGCATCCATCCAGGACCATCAGATGGCTGCGGCTATGGGTATCAATGTCAGCAGCGTGCTCGTGACCACATTCATTATCGGCTCCTCGTTGGCAGCCGTCGCAGGAGCGCTTGCAGCCCCCATTTCGCAAGTATTCTATCTCATGGGAAACGACGTCGGTCTCCTCTCCTTCATCGTCGTGATCGTGGGCGGTCTTGGCAGTCTTGGGGGCACCCTGATTGCCGCTCTGGTGCTCTGTTCACTTGAAGGAGTGCTGGCCTCCGTGCTCTCACCGACCCAAGCCAAGGCCGCGATCTTCGTCGTCATGGTCATCGTGCTCATGGTCCGGCCGCGAGGTCTTTTCGGCGAAATGGAGGGCTGAGAAGGTGCAGAGAGAACGGGTCCACAGGTATTTCGCTCTCGGCGCCCTCGTGCTCCTCGCCATTCTTGGCATGGTGCTGCCGAGCGGTGCTCGGTCGCTCATGATTCAGATAATGATCTTCGGCATTTTTGCGATGGGTTACGACATCTGCCTGGGCTATACAGCCCAGTGCAGCCTCGGCCACTCGCTTTTCTTCGGAGCGGGGGCCTACGCGTGCGTGCTCTCCGTAATGCACTTGAATACCGGTCTCCTCACTTCTCTTGCGATTAGCGTGGGCTCGGGCTTCGTCCTGGCCGTTTTGCTCGGACCCATCTGCGTGCGCCTTTCAGAAGCCTATTTTGTTATCGTGACGGCCATTATTGCAGCGGTCTTCCACCTGTTGGCCATGGACTTGATCTGGCTGACCGGAGGCGATGACGGCTTGTCCATGAGTATTCCACCGCTCAAATTGGGTCTCATCGAACTGTCGCTCTATCAACCGCTGGCAAATTATTATTTCGTGCTCTTTTTCATGGCGGCCACGTATTTCGTGCTGGCGAGGATTCTCCACGCTCCACTCGGGAAAATCTTCGTTGCCATCCGGGAGAACCCCAAGCGTGCGTACTTCCTCGGCTACAACGTGACCCGGTACAAGCTGATTGCCTTTGTGATCTCCGGTATGGTCGGAGCGCTCGCGGGAGCGCTGTATGCCGTGACGCTCCGATACTGCTCGGCCGACTACTTGGGCTTCTATTGGTCTGTGCTGCCCGTGGTATGGTGCCTCGTCGGGGGACAAGGGACGCTGGTAGGGCCGTGGATCGGTGTAGCGCTCATGTCGCTCTTCCAATACTATGTCAGCGCTTGGTTTACGTACTACCTTCTCCTCTTCGGGGTGCTGGTCCTCATCATCCTGAGCGTGTCACGGAAGGGCATCCTGGGATATTTCTCTAGCAGGGTACGGTAAGGCTATGGTCGACAACGGGAATCTACTAGAGTTGAAGGATGTCTCGAGGCATTTCGGCGGCCTGGTTGCATTGGACCGGGTTTCGTACAGGGTCAAGAAGGGCGAGATCCGAGGTATCATCGGCCCGAACGGTGCGGGTAAAACAACTCTTTTCAATGTGATCACGGGCGAGCTGAAGCCGACGGACGGCCGAATCTATCTCAAGGGTAAGGACATCACCGGCCTGCCTCCGGATATCATCTGCCGGAATGGCATGAGCCGCACCTTCCAGCTCACCTTCATCTTTCCTGAAATGACGGTTTTCGAGTGCGTCTGGGTAGGGGTCTACTCCCGAGCGCGGCGGCCGTGGAACCTCTTCTTCTCGCGGGCTGACCGTTCGGGGCCGGTGACGGAGAAGGCACAGCAGATCATCCACACGGTGGGGCTTGAAGAGAAGACGCACGAAATGGCCTCCAATCTCTCTTACGGAGACCAAAAGGTGCTCGAAATAGCCATGGCGCTCTCCACCGATCCTACGATCCTGTTGTTAGACGAACCTACTCAGGGTGTGGCCCCAGGCGAAGTGGACAACATCATCAATTTAGTGGAGCGTCTCTCGAAGGAGATGTCGATCGTACTGATCGAGCACGACATGGACATCGTGGCGCGCCTTTGTCACAACGTCGCCGTGCTCAGCTTCGGAAAGATGATTGCCGAAGGCACCTGCGAAGCTGTCAGCCAAGATGAGGAGGTGCAGCGCATCTACCTTGGGGAGAAGATCGTATGCTCTTAAGGCTCCAAGACATCCACACTTACTACGGGAAGAGCCACATCCTACAGGGCGTTTCCTTGGAGGTAGGGAAGGGCGAAATAGTCGGGCTTCTTGGCCGGAATGGAGTCGGCAAGACGACGACTCTGAATACCATCATAGGTTGGATCAAACCCCGCTCGGGCAAGCTCATTTTCAAAGACACCGATTACACCTCGTATCCCAGCCACAAGATCGCCCGCATGGGCATCGGCTATGTGCCGCAGGGCAGACACCTCTTCCCGAAGATGACGGTGCTCGAGAACCTGAAGACAGGTATGGTATACTCGTCGAGCGATGACGGGCTCGACCGCGTATTCGATCTATTCCCCAACCTCAAGAAACGGCTCGAACAGAAAGCGGGTTCGCTCTCAGGCGGCGAACAGCAGGCCGTGGCCATTTCCAGGGCGATTCTTAAGAACCCCGACATCCTGATCCTGGATGAGCCCACCACAGGCCTCATGCCCTTGTTAGTGAACCGCCTCCTCGAAATCGTCCGGCAACTCAACGAGGAGGGGCTGACCATTTTGCTGGTGGAAGAGAAGGTCCCGTTTGTGCTCTCGCTCTCACACCGCATCTACTTTATGGTCAAGGGCAGAGTAGAGCACGGATCCCCGAAAGAGGATCTCGTCGGGAAGTCGGATATATTCCTCAAGTACCTGGGTGTCCACGCGTGACGCCGTGCCCATTGATCATTTAAAATCAAGACAGCCTCTTGAAATAATTAACAAAGAGCTGTCTCGGTATCTATGGGTGATAGTGGGTGAAAAGGCGTTTTCTTGGACTCAAAATCCACCGCCCGCAATGTTGTGCGAGTTCGACTCTCGCTCCGAGCACCAAGAAATCTCAAAGGATTTGGCTGACAGCTAAATCCTTTTTTCATTCTGCTTCCGGTTGGTGTCCATATTGGTGTCTATCGCCCCCCTTTTCACTTCCCATGTCATGTCTTGTAATTCTTCCTCAGTAACCAGGCTTATCGTTTGAAAACGGATATGGTTTTGTGGCCGGAGATTTAGTGGCGCATTTGCGACACCTTATCGTAGGACCACTGCCCATCTCTATGAAGGCAAAAGATGAAAAAAAGAATGAGGTGGTGGTAATGACAGTGGGAGACGACCTTAACAGAAAGGAAAGAGAAGAGAGAGGAGAAAGGGGTACGACTTCGGCGGGGGTTGTTGCAGACTTTACTACAAAAGTGGTCTAGGGAGGCAATGCCACCTAAAATGTTTTTCGTTACAATTTTGGACCCCTTTGGATCGTTGTTTTTTGAGGAGAAAATTGCAATCTCAACTAAGAGGTATCTTTTCACCGCTCCCTTCAATTATTTCCCTCTGCCTAGTTGTAACCGTCCCGCAGAATTGATTAGACGAAGTTTGGGGGCATCTCTGCGTACCATTGATCTGCTCTAAAGACCTTAGCGAGGAAAATGAAAACGGCACACGGAAGGGCTTTTTCTTTGTGCATTCGTAGAAGCCCTGTTATTATGCGATTCTGGTTGAACTGACCGGGGCAGTCCGTGACGGAAATAAGGGATTCTCAAAGGAGGTCACATGAAGTCATTATTAGGAGCCGTCGCATTTCAGTGTCTGGGTTTTCTGGGCCAGTGGTTGGGTTATTGCAAGGGTTTAACGTTCCTGATCGTATTCTGGTGGCTTCTAATAGCGGTCCTCTACTCATGGGACATTCCACGTTGGTCCCAACTCGTCCAGACAGCAATCCAAACCGCCGCACTAATCATTCTGCTGTTATTCTGTTTTAACATTCTAAGCTGGGATTTAGGGCCATTCTTCAAAATGATCATGTGATAATGCTCATTTTCGATCCTCTGACGAGCCACTTTCCATCGCTGTTTTTTGAAAGAGAAAATTGCAATCTCAACTAAGGTGTATATTTTCGCCGTTCCACCTTCCTTTCCCCCTGGCCTGCTTGCAAAAATCGCGTGCGTGCAAATGGCTACGCCTAGAAACGATCTCACTGGATCAAGGATGACCCGTTCTGGAACTTCTCGCATAAGGTCGTTCTAAAAAATGTCTAGACGCATGAGAAGTCAACGTGGATGAGGATTGAAGCAAAAACAGCCTTGCTCTCGAATAGGATGCTCAAAGACAAAAACATTACGCTTTCATCCATTGTTAACAACGCCTTGAAGCTCTATTACTCAAGCCAAACAATGCGAGAGAGGTATCTTCCTAAGCAAGGCTAATGTATCCCGAACCTATATGAGCTTGATTGGGAAATTCCCATTCACAGGAGTGACTAATTATGAAAAAAATTTCGGCAGAGTTCATCAGCGCCGGCCGGCTATTTCTGGTCAGAATATCTCATAAAATGCCAGAAAGAAGCGTCCTGCAAAAACTGCCACCATCACTCCTATCACGGCGTAGAATACACATGCGGTCAAATTCATCTCTGAGGCAGTCCCGCTCTGATAGCACTCATTCATGCCTTTGACGATGTCACTCAGCACACCAGAGAATTTCCGTTGCTTCATTTTAAGTTGTGCGGTCCCTAACCACGACTGGACAGCTACCTGAAGATCCGCTTCTATTGTGGGCAATCTTACTGCCGAGAGCTTCTCCTCATAAGGCAAGCTGAGTCTTTCCAAGGAAGCCAGCAGTCCCTCTCGGAACGAGACATCTGTAGTGCCGAAGGCAGTATATCCTCGCATAGCGATATACAAAAAAACTCCTATAAGGATAAATGTAGCTGGGTAGAGCCACAGAACAATTCCCAGGGTGCCGCCGCCCATTCCTAACAACCCTATGAACGGCGGCAGCGCTGCTCCGAATGCGAGCCCATACGGAATGACGAACCACCGCCACGAGATGACGAAAGGCTTCCTAAAGAAGATGCCACGTAGTCCAATCACTATGAAGTACAAAGCTATAGTGGCAAACCCTAACGGATAGAGCACAGTCAGAAGGATCTTCGCTATCATGAGAATCACCTCCACAGACGGTAATTTCCTGCATAGCCGGAATTGTGCGGTGGTCTTGCCATTCTTGAGGTTTTGGGGTCACTGACCGGCTACGGGTTGGTTCCTCGGACCCGAAAAAGCTGAGTTTGGTCCCCCACAAGACTCGGTGGAGGCACAACCGTCGTCATGTTGATGAAAAAGCCTATTATTCTCTTTTATTGAGAGTAACTCCCTACACGACCACATGTCAAACATGATGTCCGCCGCGGGACGGCTCTGGAAAAGAACCAGGCGGCACATCAATGATCTTCCCTTTGCTCGAGCCTACTGGCCTGTGTTCGACTTAGGGTCACCGAGAACATTGTGATTGACATGCGAACCGGTGGTGAGTACCCTCAGAAAGAGGAAAATACAGGCTTTTTCAGCCACGTGATCGACGGTTTTGCCCTCCCCCTGCCTCTTGAGGGACCGTCCGAGGTCGTTTTCCGTATCAGGAGGACACTGCGGAGACAGGATTCCAGGGCAAACGCCCCAGAATGAGAAGATCGCCGCATAATCCCGGCTGATACAACGCACTGCCCCATCTTCGAGAAGATGTTTCGAGGGAAATATGACTACCACAGAAATGGGGAAACCGAAGAAACGACTCAAAGAAATCTTTGGTGGCCTGGCTGCTCTTATTGCCGGGGTTGTTTTCACGCTTATTATTGCGTTGACTGTCGCTCTGTTCATCCGAGCGTTCATTGTTCAAGCGTTCCGGATACCGTCCTCCGCCATGGAGCCTACTTTGCTAAGGGGCGATCACATTCTTGTGGACAAAAAAGTCTACGGTTTTAAGATCCCTTTCACTCAAGAAAGATTTCCGAAAAATCTAAATCCTCAAAGGGGGGATGTCATAGCTTTCATTTTCCCAGTGGACAGAACAAAGACATTCGTAAAGCGCGTGATCGGAGTCGGCGGCGACACCGTGGAAATCAGGAATAAGCTCGTGATCCTTAACGGAAAAGAGGTTCGCAGCCCTCATGCCGTTTTTCGGTCCAAGGAAGTTTATTCTGGATATAGCGAGCGCAGGGACAACATGAAGCCCTTGAAAACGCCTGAAGGGAAGCTGTTCGTCATGGGTGACAACCGTGACTTCAGCCAGGACAGCCGTTTTTGGGGATCTGTGCCGGCCGAAGATGTGATCGGCAAAGTGTCCAAGATCTATTTATCCGTAACAGAATCAGGACAGCTCCGTTGGGATAGGTTGTTCAAGCCGGTACATTAGGGCCATTCCAATATTGAATGAGGGCTCAGTTTCAGCGCCATTCTTAAGCAATGGTTCAACCGGCCAGAAATCCAATGAATCGCAATAAGTTCCACTATTTCCTGGAACCGCAATGAACCCGGTGACGATGGAAGAAGCGGGCCGATTGCTTATCATATTCACTTTTTCAACTTATTGAGGTCCACGTCTATACCCGCAGAATTTATTTCGTTTGCGAGCTCAAATTGCCAGCCTCCGCCATCATCCATCGACACATATATCACGCCCTTGTAATCTGAAAGAATCTCAACATCACCTTTATATAGAACGAATGCTTTGTCACGACCCAATTTGCCTATAAAGAACCCGAGTTCAAAAATGACATTTTGTCGAGCCCTCGGTTTAAGTTCATCAGGCCGGTTCTTTGTGTCCATATAGGTGTCCATCATTCTTGTGTTCACTCCCATTTCATGTCTTGCAATTCTTCCTGAGTAACCAGGTTGTGTCATCTAAAGACTGACTAGAGCGATAGCGTCCCCCGGACAATAAGCCTATTAGGCTCACGGCTAACGGACTAATATTGCACGATGTACTCAGATGTCTTGAAATTCGGAAACTATTTTTGAGTCATTTTGGCTCCTTCGCTCTACTAAACTGCGATCCGGAAATTTTGTGGTACGGCTAACCTCTTGTCATTGTGAGTTATTCCAATCAGTTTTCTACCGGCCAAGTGCGATGGCCCGGGTAATGCAAGCTGATACAAATGATCGGAAATCGCCTCCAGTAAGGGAATGTTTGGCCGAGAATCAGATGCTCTCACTAGAAATTGTCTTGCCATGATTTGTGCGCATCGCAGTCTAGGGCTGGAATGGCAGGTCAATTCCGGGTAAAGGGGGCGAAACCAAACCAGAAAGGAAGGGGAAATGGCCACAAAAGCAAGGGCGACTGTTCTGTGTCTGTTACTTGTCGCCGCAATGTTTATTTTTCTTTGTTTTTCTACGGTTAGTCAGGCATCCGAGCCGGTTAAAATCGGTTACCTGGTCTCGTTATCCGGTGTTTATGCCGCTCTAGGTGAAGACCTCAGAGACGGCCTAAACCTCTATATGGACCAAATTGGGAGCAAGGCCGGCGGTCGCGATATCCAAGTTATTGTAGAGAATATCGGCAGTGCGGTTGTAACCCTGACCCAGGAGACGGCCTACAAACTCATAGAACAGGACAAGGTCGATATCATCGCCGGTGTGGTCGATTCGCGAGTGGCGTATTCCGTTGCAAGCCAAATAACGCAACGGGAGATACCTTTTGTTATATCCAATGCTGGAGCCGATGATCTGACCCAGAGAAAAGCCAGCCCGTTTATCGTCCGTGTCTCTTTCACCAATAGCAGCGGGTCGCATCCCCTCGGGGAGTGGGCATACGAGCAAGGTTTTCGCAAGGCCGTCGCTATGGGCCCCGCCAACCCAGCGGGTTTCGAGCACGTTGGTGGAATATGCAAGACTTTCGCTCAGCAAGGAGGAAAAATAATCCAGGAGATTTGGCCGCCCTTAGGAACTCAAGACTTTAAGCCATTTTTAGCCCAGATCAAAAGTGAAGCCGATGTGGTGATGGCTTTTTTCGCAGGCGGCGACGCTCTTAGATTTGTTCAGCAATATGAGGAAGTCGGGCTGAAAGGGAAGGTCGCTCTTATCGCTAAGGGCGATTTGGTAAGTGAGCACCTGTTGGCGCAAGAGGGTGGCGCAGCTGATGGTATTGTTTCCGTGCTGCACTGGTGCTTTCTCCTCGACACGCCTGAAAACGTTGAATTCAAGGCAGCTTACACCAGGAAGTATGGGCGGCCACCCACGCAGTTTGCCGAACAGGGGTACGTTACCGGAATGGCAATTGCGGAAGCGCTGAAAAAGACCAACGGACAAGTCAGAGGCAGGGAATTCGTGAATACCATGCGATCCCTGGAATTGAAGGCCCCTCGGGGCCCCCTAAAATTCGAGGAATACGGCGCGCCGATCCAGAACTTCTACATCCGCAAGGTTCAAATGATAGACGGACAGCGGCAAAATGTAATCGTGCGCACGTACCCTAGCGTGAGCCAGTTCTGGACGTGGAGCCCTGCACAATTTATGGGAATGCTGCCGTACGCAGAGATGAAGGGAGCGTGGGCCCCAAAGTGATTCTGTGAATGAAAAGCAAGTTTAATTCACGGGCCGGCCATGCTCCTCGCCCCAAGCTGCTCCGTGTACATTCCTTTTATGGCCGACCCTTGTGAATGTGGTGGGAAACTAAATCACAATTTACGGTGGATTCTTCTAAGTGTCTATAAATATATCGATATTTAGGTGTGACGCCTTTGCGCCACACCTGCCTTAGAGCCCTCTGCACCCCGATCTTGTGGCAACTGCGAGTCCCTGTTTGGCAAGCGTGCCGTGTGCATCTTCGTACAGGAGACGTGCGGTGAGTTGCCATGGGGACAATCAATGTTTTGGCCGCTCCCCTGGAGTTTCCTATTCTGTCCGATAAGAAGGGGTCTACTGACGAGAAATGAATTAATGGGAATGGAACGAATTCTCGCTTTGTCACTTTTCCGGATCAGAATTCATTTTCCTCCTGCTGCCGTCGGAGAAAAGTGCTGTTCCGCAATGGATAAAAAATAGACAAGTAGAGAAAATCCAGTCTCGATGCGAATAATATCCTTTTAGTCCCTTTTCTTGAAAACTCTTTAGAATCATCACCCGGCCTGAATAGCCACCCTTTCCATAGCTGTTTTTTGAAAGTGGAGACTGCATCTCAACTAAAGGCGTCTATCTGGTCACTCCCCTTCTCTTTTCTCGTCCTAGTTGTAAAAGTCGCCCAGAATTGATTACACGAAGCCTGGAGGCATCTCAGGCCCGTTATTGATTCGCTCTAACGAAGAAAACGAAGAAAACGATGAAAGGAGACAGAATTTTTTTTCTTTATCAATTGCCTTCAAACGGAGTATTGTGCGACGAGGCGGAGCAGGTTTTTCATCAACGTGACGACGGTTTTGTCTCCCTCGGAGCTTGTGGGAGACGATATGATGACCTTTCAAAAGTCAAGGGAACCATCCCCTGACGCTTACTGACACCAATATTCCCGAAATGGAGGGGCCAGCCGCATAATTCCGACTGCATTCGGACTTAAGAAAAATGTCGATCAGGCGCATAATTCTGTTTCAGATCTACTGGAAAGGAGGATGCATGAAAAACACATTTATACGGGCATTGGTGATGAGCTGCGCTTTCTTGGCTATAGTCGCGATCTCAGTAGCGATGGGGCAGGACAGTTCAAAGAGAATTCTTAGGGTGAACGGCGCTGGTATGGCCTCAGATCAAGTGGAGGAGTGGGCGAAACAATTTATGGAAAAAACTCCTGAAGTTACCGTATCGGTCATCGTTTCCAGTGCTCAAAGAGGCTTCCAATCTCTTCTTGACGGTACAGCGGACATAGGCGTGATGAGTCGTGAAATGATGCCGGATGAGCGCAAACAGGCTGCTGAGAAGGGTCTACAGATTGCCGAAAGACCTGTAGGGTATGCGGCTATCGCCCTGATCACTCACCCGAGAAATCCCGTGAATGAACTAACCTTGGATCAACTCAGAAAACTCTACACGGGTGAATACGACAATTGGAAACTGGTAGGAGGACCCGACGAACCAGTGACGTGTCTGACCCGCCGTGTCCCGGAGTCGGGCGGAGCTGTATTCTTCCAGGAGAGAGCCCTAGAAGGGAAACCTTTTGGGGCTAAGGTCGTGGTCGTGGACAGATGGTACACAATTGCAAAGCTCTGCGCAGAGAATCGATTTCTAGCAATCGGCATCCTCCCACATACGAGAGACACCCGCAACGTCAAAGTGTTGCGAATAAAACGAGATGACGTGTCGCCATCTGTTGCTCCTAGCGAAGATAACGTAAAGAGTCAGGCTTACCCTATCACCCTGTCCTTCAGCTTTATTTGGAATGCACAATCTAAAGATCCGGCGATACAAAACTTCGTGGACTTCTGCAAGCGTCAGGGGTCGTAGGCGTTCGAGACTGACGCAAGAGTCAGCGACAATTGCTATTGAGGCTTTACAGAATCAATCCTTGGATGGAGACCACAGGAGGTTCAGAAATGAAAGAGCCGCGAGTTTTTATAAATCCTCTTAGAATTTTGAGTCTCCGGCTGGACCGGGAGGCCACAAGGCTTGACGACCGGCGAACCGCCCCACAGCAGATATCATTGGAAGAGACGTTGATCACGACGGCCGGCAAGATCATCGACATCATCCGCTTGATTTCCAAATGCATTGTGACCGGGGATACATCCGAGATGGACCGGGGTGCCGCCCTGGCAGAAGATGTTCACCAGCAGGAAAAGATGCTCACCAAGAACTTGCTTTCATCAGGCGTAAGGGGAGAACTTTTCAAAGGACTTGTACGTTTTCCGTCACGCCTGGAAAGAATTGGTGATTCGCTGGAGACCATTTTGAGATGTTGTCGAATTAAGGCCAGGGAGGGCATCTCATTCAGTGACAAGGCTGAAGAGGAACTTGATCAGTTGTTCGCAATGCTGCTGGAAATGATGAACAATGTAAGAGATGCGTTTAGGACCCCCAACAAGCTTCTTTTGGAGTCCATAATCTCTCAGGGAAGGCAGCTGACCGGGATGCTGGAGGATTCTCGTTTGGCTCACTGGGAAAGGATGGAAGCCGGTTTTTGTTCCCCCCGAGCGTCTTCCGTTTTTCTGGAGGTGCTGGATTCCATGAAATTGATGAATGAGTACATGCATAAGATGTGCAATACTCTCATCGAACTGGGAAAGGATCTGAAATAATATAGTGCAGTAAATTAGCGGGCATTGACGATAATTTAGAGGCGGCTCAAGTGAAAGTCACCCACGACCGGTGAGAGTCTCCTTTGCATAATAATTTTGGCTCTTATGAGATGGCTCTGCTATGGAGGGCAGCTGTCCGGTGCGGAATAGAATTTTTAGCCACCCGGTTGCACCGGCGTCTCAAAGTATCTGGAGCCTTTAGTGCCTTCCAGACATGACGGGCAGACCGGAAAATAGTCGCTCCAGTGGCCGGTTCCATGTAGTAGTTTACAGATGACCAGTGCATCGGCGTCTGTGTTCCAGCCGCAGAATAAACACTCTGCACCGAATCGGTTAAACACGTATTCGCGCAACTCCTGTATGGTCATGTCTTTTCCTCCTGCGCTGATGGTAGCCCGGCAACTCCTCATCATTGCGGGCCCTCCGTCCAGCCGAGAGGCCCTGACGAGGCGTAGCACGAAGTCGCAATGCCCCTACTGATATCCCATTCCCTTGTCAAGAGATTTGATAAGAGTGGATAGATAAAGAGAGCTGGAGGTTTCCGGGGGAGCTCCACGAGAAGGAAGTCGCCGAGGCGCATAAAAATTTCTGAACGCTTAAACTCAGAAGACGATAATAGGGGCGAGGATTGGAGAAAGAACAGCCTTGTTCTCGAATAGGATGCTAAAGGCAAGAACAAAGGTTAACAGGTTCTCAGGCTCAAATCTCACAGGTCCAACGGGAAAAGAAGACGAAATGTTATACATGAAAACCCGGATTATTCGGCGACAAGACAAAGAAATGCATCTACTTCCGGTCAACCATCTGATATGGTGCAGGAAATGAAGTGACATCAAGGGTAATCGGATGGTCGGGAGTGGTGAAGAGGAAAGATAGACAATTCGAACTGAATTTGATCGTTCGATCATGATAAACCATTTGATTGAGTGGAAAATAGTCCCATGCGTCACGTCATAGTGGATCTAGAAGCCACTTGTTGGGAAAAAGGGACGAGCCCGGACCGTCAGGAAATCATCGAAATTGGAGCTGTGAGCCTGGATTCCAATGTCGGACCCGCTTCCGAGGAATTTGCCTGCTTTGTACGGCCGCTCATAAGACCGTTTCTGAGTGCATTTTGCGTCCAGCTTACCGGCATACGCCAGGAAGATGTGTATCAGGCCGAGTTTTTTCCGGTTGCATTCGAGCGCTTCCTCACTTGGATCGGGCCAAAACCGTTTATCCTGTGCTCGTGGGGCTTGTATGATTTAAAGCAGTTTCGCATTGATTGCACGCGTCACAATATTCCATTCCCCAAGACCTTCGAGCGCCACATAAATCTCAAGAAAGAGTTTGCACGATTAAAGGGAGTGAGGAAGATGGGCATGGCAGCCGCGCTGCGGCACTTGAAATTGCCTCTGGTAGGACAGCACCATCGAGGAATTGACGACGCACGAAACATCGCGAAGATCGCACAGATCATCTTGCCACAAATTAATGGGCAATAGAAACCCGCTAATCTACTTTAAGGGCAGGGATAAGTAATGGAGCAGCAGCCCTAGAATGGCTCTTGAGGCTTTCGACACGTTTCATTGCGGATTTATTGCTCTATTTGACCTATTTGAAGCTTCAATGCAAAATATGGTGTTTACGAGAGTCTCGTCATCCTGCTGATGAGACCGGAGCCGCAAGCCGTTTTTTCGCCTCCATAATCTTTTCCGCCCAATCTTTTCTATCCTCAACCACAAATTTCTCGCTCTGTCCGCCGACAGTTTTGATTTCCAATCCATTTGGTATGATTCCAAACGTCATACTGGGTTTTACTTCGCTGATTTCTTGGAGTGGAATTGATAGTTCGTGCCTTTGGATGTTCATTGAATGGGATCTAAAAAGAAGTCTTTGATCGGTAAGATACATCCATCCCCCTACACCCTCAAGATTCCTGAAATGATTTGCTCCTCCTTGCTTCACGAGGTCCTCACCAGGAAACGAATGACTTTGCACTTGAAACTTTTTTCTTTGATAGCCGGCAAAAGCACCCATGACCACTCCAAAGAACAGGCCGCTTAGACTGCCCATGACCACTCCGGCTTTCCAACCGTATTGAAATGACCAAAACATTCCCATGAAAAACCCAAAGGGTATTCCGGTCAATAGCATCATCTTTATAAATTTTGAGCTGCCGCTGGGTCCTATTTCGTGTTTTAATGTCCCCACACTCATCTGAACCTCCTCTTCCTGCCAGCACAATCATTTTCATTTAATTAGATGCGGAGCCTACTTTTCAGATTCACAAATCGCGCCTGAGACCTTGCCGATGAATTGCAGATTTTACCTTTGTGTTGCCCGGCGCTTTCGGTCAGTAAGCTAAGAATCGACAGCAATACTCCCGGCCGGTCATTCCAGATCATCCGAGCCGATGACAGCTCTACGGAATAGCAGAAAGCATAAGTAAGGACGCACATTTCATTGACTTATTCAATCCAGTCGGGGACTATGTTTATGAACATAGTGAATGTTCAAGAATGGGCGGCAACCGGCGCCCGTTATCCTTGCGGGGGCACTATATGAACCAGGTACCTTCGGCGTTTTGGGCTATTCCACAAACTGAAATGCTCCAGCGGCTCGAAAGCTCATACCAAGGGCTGACCACCGTCGAAGCACGACGGCGGCTAACCGAATTCGGTTCTAATCTTCTCAAGCCCAGAAAAAGATCCGATGCTCTTACCATCCTGCTTTCCCAATTCAAGAGCCCGATCATCCTGATCCTGCTATTTGCCACAGGGCTGTCGTTCTTCCTGCATGACCATGTGAATGCCCTGATCATTCTCGTAATCATCTTGGGAAGCGGGCTTCTTGGATTCTGGCAGGAGCATGGCGCAGCAGATGCAGTCGAGAAATTGCTGGCAATAGTTCAAATAAAGGTATCGGTGCTCCGGGACGGAACAGCTACAAAGATTCCTCTGGAACAGATTGTTTCGGGCGATGTGGTCATGGTCAGCGCGGGTGATGTCATACCGGGGGATTGCCTGGTTCTAGAATCCAAGGCTCTGTACGTAGATGAAGCCACGTTGACCGGCGAAACGTATCCGGTCGGAAAATCAGCCACAACAGTGGACGCGGAAACACCACTTTCCCAGCGCAAGGGTGTTCTCTGGATGGGAACACACGTAGTCAGCGGGAGCGGGAAGGCTTTAGTCGTTAACACGGGTAAGCAAACCGAATTCGGCAAAGTGTCCGAGCGGCTTCAACTTAGGCCGGAAGAAACTGAATTTGAACAGGGGGTAAGACGATTCGGATATTTCCTGATGGAAATCACACTGATGCTCGTCATAGCAATCTTTGCGGTAAATGTTTATTTGCACCGTCCCGTCCTGGACTCGTTTCTCTTTTCACTGGCACTGGCAGTAGGATTAACGCCACAGCTACTGCCGGCTATTATAAGCATCAACCTTGCTCACGGCGCGAAGGACATGGCGAGGGAGAAGGTTATTGTCAAGAGGCTTGCCTCTATCGAAAATTTCGGCAGCATGAATGTCCTCTGTTCGGATAAAACCGGGACACTCACGGAAGGAGTAGTTCGTTTAGATTCAGCTCTCAATGTGGATGCCGAACCGAGCGAGAAGGCGCTTCGCTATGCTTACATAAACGCCTTCTATGAGAGCGGCTTCGTCAACCCCATTGACGAGGCAATCCGAACATATCGGCAATTCGACATCTCGGATCATCAGAAACTGGACGAAGTCCCGTACGATTTCGTTCGAAAGAGATTGAGCATACTCGTGCGGGTTGGAGATCGGCGTTTCATGGTGACCAAGGGCGCCTTGCGTAACATACTGGAAGGGTGCTCATTGGCAGAGGCCTCGAATGGAAAGGTCGTAGAGATAGCTTCCGTGCAGGAACAAATCCGGAAGCACTTCGAGGATTTCAGCGGTAAGGGCTTTAGGACGCTGGGAATTGCTTACCGAGATCTGGGATCCGAATCGACTATCACCCCAGACCACGAGACCAATATGACCTTCCTCGGATTCCTAGTTCTCCGCGACCCATTGAAGCCCAATATCGTGAAAACTATAGAGCTTCTCAAGCGCCTTGGTGTTTCTTTGAAGATTATCACGGGGGACAACAGGCTTGTGGCTGCCAACTTGAGTCAACAGATCGGATCGACGAATAATCAGATATTGACAGGTCCTGAACTCAGGCAAATTAGCAACGAAGCTTTGATGAAGAGAGTGGTTGATGTAGACATCATGGCCGAGGTCGAGCCGAACCAGAAGGAGACGATTATCCTTGCTCTCAGGAAAGCAGGAAATGTCGTGGGGTACATGGGCGACGGCATCAATGACGCCTCTGCTCTCCACGCAGCGGATGTCAGCATTTCTGTTGACAGCGCGGCCGACGTAGCCAAAGAAGCCGCGGATATTGTTCTCTTGGAAAAAGACTTGAGTGTCCTTGTGCAAGGTGTGAAGTCTGGCAGGATGACCTTTGCCAATACCCTGAAGTACGTGTTCATGGCCACGAGCGCCAATTTCGGAAACATGTTCAGCATGGCAGGAGCCTCCCTTTTCTTGCCTTTTCTCCCACTGCTTCCGAAACAGATTCTACTCACCAATCTGATGACTGATTTTCCCGAAATGGCAATCGCAACCGACAGCGTCGACAGCGAAATGGTTGAGCAGCCCCGGCGCTGGGACATCAAGTTCATACGGAAATTCATGTTAGCATTTGGTCTCCTAAGTTCGGTATTTGATTATCTTACTTTCGGCTGCCTTTTGTGGGTCCTACATGCCACCGTAGATCAATTCAGAACGGGCTGGTTCATCGAGTCGGTTGTTTCCGCCTCCCTGATTGTTCTTGTTATTCGAAGTCGAAGGCCGCTTTTTGCCAGCAGACCCAGCAAGTATCTCTTGGCAGCAACTCTCTTGATTGTCGCCGTCACCCTGTTGTTGCCGATCTCGCCTCTCGCTGGTCTGATGGAGTTTCAGCCTCTGCCGTTTTCATTTCTCGTGATTTTGGCCGTCATAGTGCTGATCTATATCGCTTCGGCCGAGTTGGTAAAGAGACTCTTTTACACGAGAGTGAAATTCTGAATTGCAGGCGTTACGAAGCTTACTTATCCGGGCCGGACGGCCCGGCATCACGAGGTTGAAAATAAGGCCGCAAAGGTTTGCGAGTTCGACTCTCGCTCCGAGCACCAGGAAACCTAGAGGCTGCGGAAAGAATCCGTGGCCTTTTTTGTCGGATGGGAGTAATTGTGACTAAGGTTTCGACCAACCATGAGATCAAGGAGTAAGCGGGTGGCGGACCTTGCGTCGGCTCTCTTTTCGGAACATGCGTTATATCAAATGAGCCGCCGGGTGCTTACCATTGACCAGGTGCGTAGCGTCTTGGCAAGTCCTGAAGAGGTTTCTTTGTTGCGGGAAGGTAGGATTGTCGTCCACGGATTTATTTCTATGGGTGAACCCGCGAGGACCTATCTGCTCAGAGTCGTTGTGGACGTGGACCCAGAACCGCCAGTTGTTGTCACAGTCTACAAGACCAGTAAGATAAGCAAATACAGGAGTCGCGCATGAACGTAACGTACGACCCGAAAACGGACACTCTAACTGTAATCCTAAAACCCGGCCCTGTGGCCGAGAGCGATGAGGAGAAGCCCGGGGTCATTCTTGATTACGACGAACAAGGCAACCTGATTGGTCTGGAGATTCTGGACGCGTCAAAACGAGTGCCGGACTTCGCCAGCATTCAATTCAGTGTTGCTGTGTAACGGTAGACACCAATGTCTCCTGACGTGATCCATTTTGAGATCCTAAGCGACTACAGGATAAAGGCGGCGTTATCAAATGGAAACAAAGGTATCTTTGATGTAAAGCCTTATCTTAATAAAGGTGTCTTCAAAGAGCTTAAGGACTATGACTACTTCCGAAGGGCCAGAATCGAATTGGGAACAATCACTTGGCCGAACGAACAGGATTTCAGCCCGGAAACAATAGAAACAAGAATGGAAAAGGCATAACAGAATATCCAAATTCACCGCGGCCATGGAAGTGGGAGCACGACACTATCTCAGACCGGAAAATCACAAAAGATTTCGCGCATAGCCAAATCCTTTTATAGATCGGGTTTCGGTTTCGATCATCAGTGACTCCTGGGGACGCATGAAACATACTCAGCTCCATAATTCGTCACAAAATCTGTCACTTACCCAAAGAATCAAGGAGGTTATATGATCACATTGGTGGCAATCGCACAAGCTAAACCAGGCAAAGAAGAGGTCCTAAAAGAGACTCTATTGGCACTTGTACCACAAACGCGCCAAGAGGCTGGCTGCGTCAATTATGATCTTCATCGGAGTCTTAGCAAACCGGGCGTGTTTATGTTTCATGAGAATTGGGCTGACCGGGAAGCTCTTCAGAAACACAGCAAGATGCCCTACATGTTAGACCTTCGTACGAAAATGGCTGACTTGCTCGCGGAGCCGCTCCAATTTGAACTGTACGAGATGATCTCCAGCAGATAATCGTCCAACAGAGGCACGGCCGGATAAGGGATAGCTGCTATCGATCCGGTCCTGACGACACGAGGTATGCTCCTCGGGCGAGCACACTGGAGAGTTCAATAGGAAAGCAGGGAAATCTATTGGCAGGAGTAGCTTCCATGAATGCTGGTGATGTCGGTACTACCCTAGTGGTCGGAGCCGGGGTCATGGGACATTCTATTGCCCAGGTCTTTGCCCAGGCCGGTATTGAGGTGGATCTTGTAGATCTCAATGAAAATGCGCTTAAACGTGCTATGACCCTCATAAGGACTAATTTGCATACTTTGGCCGAATTCGGGCGGGTGTCCGAAAACGATATACCGGGAATTGTGGCCCGTGTACATCCATCAGCAGATCTGAGATCCTCGGCACAAAAAGCCGACTTTGTACTAGAGGCTGTAAACGAGGTCCCTGAAATTAAGAGAAACGTGTTCAAGCAACTCGATAGGATCTGCCCTCAAGATACAGCCCTGGCCAGCAACACCTCATCATTGGATATCTTCAAGATCGTCCGGGTAAGATCGCCGGAACGCCTCATCATCGCCCACTGGTTCGCTCCACCACATATCATCCCTTTGGTCGAGGTGGTGCCCGGACCGGATACCGATGCAAGGGCGATCACATTAACCACAGAACTGATGAAGAGGCTCGGGAAAAAGCCTCTGGTATTGAACAAATTCTTTCCGTCCTTCATTGTCAACCGGATTCAAAACAGTATCGGAAAAGTGGTATGGGAGATGTTGGAGAATGAGTGGGCGACGGCTGAACAGATTGATTTGGCGGTCAAGGCCAGTCTTGGAATCAGACTTCCCATCGTAGGGGTGGCGCAATCGATGGATTTCACAGGCCTTGACTTGCTGGCGGACATCATGGCCGGCCGTGATAAAATCAACCCCCTAGTTGCGGAAAAAGTGAAGCAAGGCCACCTTGGAGCAAAGACATCCAAGGGTATTTACGATTATGGACAGCGCACTGAGGAAGAAATCCTCATCAAGCGAGACAAGCAGTATCTAAAGATGCTAGAGCACATGGAACGGATACAGGCTTTTGATCCGGTATAGAAACCTCAGTAGGACTTGAAAAACGCCACAAAAACAGACCTACTACGTTAGAGGAGACAACTATGGCGAATCCGAACGACCAGACGAAAACAGCGATTGCCGCTGATATCCGTCCTGGCGATGACCCTGCCGAGGTCTCGCGCAAACTCGTGGGCGACACAAGAAGTCAACTGCTAAAGGAGCTGTTCGGGTATTTCGATATACCGTCCCGTTTCATCGATCACATTTTCGGGAATCTTTATGCACGTGACGTGCTGACACAGCGGGAGCGAGAACTCTGCGCTGTGGCTGCCCTGTGCGTTCTGAGCCGCGGCAATGAATTAAGGAGCCACATTATCGCTGCGACACGGAGTGGGGCCACGAAGGCTGAGATAGCCGAAGTAATTCTACAGATGTCCACGTACGGGGGAATGCCGGTTTGCATTGAGGGACTTGCCATCGCCAGACAGGTCTTTGACAAAGCTGCGGGCAACAGGCAGAAGACGGATTAGCTGAATGCTCAGCCTTACATTGCTGCGTCAAGGATTTCGGATTTTCCACTCTTAAATAAAGAACGGCTAGTTAGGTACAAATGGCGACTGAGCATGAAGAATCTTTTTTGGTCTTAAATCCACCTCCAGCAATGGGGTGCAAATTCGACTCTCTCTGGGAGCACCAGATAAATCACAAAAAAAATTGATGGTTAGCTAAATCCTTTTTTCATTACTCTTCCGTTTTGATATCCATCTTCAGGCTATTCGCTTTTCATTTGATTTCTTGCCATTCTTCTTCAATAAGAACATTGATATCGCTGACGACTGACATTGTCTCGCGTCCGGGCCATGATCCTGAAGTAATCATCATCTAATGTAACATCGGCTTACTAATACGGATGGATTGTTTATGTTAATGCGTGCTGGCAAGACCATATCTTCCAGCGTACCAATGGCCAGACGCATCAGCCGTTGCTGCTCTATGTCCTGTTGAGGAGCATTTCCAAACGTAATGGTACAGGTTGGAACACCAAATAAAGATCTTGCGGTTTTCAGGAGCACCCAAGCTCGTTACCTCACTGATGGAGCCTCATAGGCTCATTGATAACTTATTAAAATTATATAATTTGCCGAGATTTTCAATTTGAGTTGTCTATTTGTGGGTCACCTTGACTCCCTAGGCTAGAACTTCCCATCCCGGCAAAGCCAGTATGCCTCTAATACCCTAATATTCCTTGTTATTATGATCGTTGTCTCGGCGGCAGCGGTGGCACAAAAAATGCACTGCCACCTTGTATCTACTGGAAGGCATTCAATTTAGCTGACTGGCCATATGCCTTTTGGTGTCGAGGGACCTTTACATCGTTTTGTGCGACAACGACCGGCCATGGAGGATTTAGCCCGCAGCACAAGAGCCGAATTGGCAACGCCCAGGAAGCTAAAGGTTTTTCGGTTCAGCAAAGTCACATGATCTCAGCTGCAAGATAATACAGGTTAGTTAAGCTGGGGAGAGGAAAGAGCGTTGCAGTGTTCAATAAGGTGTCCAAAAGGTGACAACTTTGCAAGGAGAATACTCGACTAAGAGAGGCCTTCATGAAAAAAACCTTTTTGTTGTGCGTGGTTTTGGGAGCTTTAGGCGTGCTATTGGCAGCACCTTACTCGACCTGGTCTCAGGACCCTGTAAAAGAAGTAGTAGTGGGTAATGTTAGTGCTATGACGGGCCCTACCAGCGGAACGCACACGATGTGCCAGGCGGGATCAAAGGACTATCTGAATTATCTCAATGAAAAGGACGGAGGGATAGCTGGTAGCAAAGGAAAAGTAAAGGTGAAGTATCTTGCATACGATACGCAATACGTAGCTATCAAGGCTAAGGATGGTTTTGCCAAGCTTCTAGAGCAGGGGATGATTGTTTGCACTCACTGTGCCTCAGGCCATTCTGACGCTTTAAGGGTGGATTATGAAACTGCCAAGATCCCGCTCGTAACTGGCTCTCATGGTATAGCGAGTCCCTGGTCAGATTGGGCATACGGTAATTATCATTCCGGCGTTGCGAATATGATTCGCTCTTGGATTGTATGGCTAAAGAATGATTGGGAGAAAGCGGGAAAACCGGGCGGGACTCTAGTGCTGGGTTCTATAGAAACGGACGAGCCCTTTGTACCTCTGAGCGTGTGGGAGATTGATTCCTTCGTAAAGGAGCAGGGGATTAAGTTGGTCAGAGAGACTGTCCCGAAAGGGACCACCGACGCGAGTCCTCAACTATTGCGTCTAAAGATAGGTGGAGCGAAACAGATTTTTGTTTTGTCATCTGCTCCGGGGGCGGCTTCAGTGCTCAATTCAGCGAAGTCGATGAATTTGGGTATTCCTATGACGCAGTGTGCGGCAGCTACATTGGGCGACGTTATCACCCTTGCCGGTCCTGAATTAACAGAAGGATATCAGGGAGAGTACTTCTATGAGCCAATGTCAAAAAGTCCAAAATATGAAGACTCGCAAGGAATGAAGCTGGTCAAGGAGCTTTGGGAGAAGAATCATCCCAATCAGAGGCCGAACGATATGTATGTTAATGGTGTCCTGTCGGGGATGATCATCGCAGAGGGCATACGCCTTGCTTTGGACGAGGTCACTCCGGACAAACTGGGCGGCGAGACCTTGAAGAAATCTGGCTTGGATCGTATAAAGAACTTCGATTGTATGGGATTAACTAAGGCTGTTTCTTATGTTCCCGACGACCATATAGGGCCGAAACACGTAAGGTATTGGGCTGTTCGTAAAGGACTTCTGGAGCCAGTAAGCGATTGGATCCCGACTACGACATTCCGAATACCCAAGAAATGAAGTAATTCAGGAGCAGTGATTCAAAGTTAGAGTTGGGGCGCTTCAAGCCCGCCTCATAATCCCGGAGTCAAAACAGACAGTCAATAAGAGGTTCCACAATGCGGTTTCTGGCAAAGAGTTTGATGAGAAAACTTGTCCTCCTCTTCCTCCTGATTGCTCTGATCCCCGTTGCCATAGTGGGATATCTGTCGTATCGAAGCGCCGGGTCGGCCTTGCAGGAAGCCAGCCTTGGAAAGCTATCTACGTCGAGAGACCAAGCGCGTGAGAAAATAATTGCCACTGTGCAACACGCATTAGGAGACATTGAGTACCTCGGATACACTCCTGCAGTCCATACAGCCTTCCAATACCTGGCGTCATACGTGGAGTCCGGCGTGTCACTCGATCACGCTAAAGCCACCATCGATCCAACCTTCACTCGATTCCTTGACAGATTTCATAAAGAGCGATCCTATGACGACGTCTTACTGATTTCCTCCGACGACAGCGGCCTTATCATGTACACTGCAAGGGGGCTGTCGGACCTGGGCAAGAGCTTGAGTTCCGGGAAGTTGATGGATTCAAGTCTGGCTCGCCTGTGGAAGAAGGTCAAGGAGACCAGGAAGCCGTTCATGGTGGATGTAGCTTTGTATCCCCCCTCCGAGACGGCCAGTTGGTTTATAGGCGTTCCCGTGACGTTCCGCGAACAGGATCAGGCCCCCGGCATATTGGTCTTGCGTCTGGCTCCTATAGTCATCCAGGACTTAACATCGGCTTTGGGACAAGGTGACAAGACGGATGATGTTGTCGTAGTGGGGCAGGATGGGACGCTGCGCGCCGCATTATCAAAGACCGGAGGGGAAGTCCTGAAAACAAAAATTGATAACGATCCGGCTGCTCAAGCGATCCAGGGTAAATCCGGAGTGGGAGAATTCAGTGAAAAAACGGGAATTCGCCGGCTCTATTCATGGGCGCCCGTAGGATTAGCTTCTGTAGCAGGTCTTAACCTCGACTTTGATTGGGGCATCATCACCGGGGTAGACTCCTCAAAGGCGTTCCGACAGGTGGCCGACCTGGGGATGAATCTCGTGGTCATATGGGTGATCATCGGACTCATGGTAGCCATGGCGGCATTCGTTTTTGCCCGGGCTACATCGCGACCGGTGCGACTCATGGCCGATAGCGCATCTCTTATCAGCGCCGGGGACCTCACCGTCGAACTGCCGCGCATCAGCCGATCGGACGAGCTTGGGAATCTCGCCGAGGCGTTTCGGATCATGGTATCAAATATTAGACGGCAGATAGCGCAAATTCTAGAAGCCGCAAACGTGCTCATGGAATCCGCGGCTCGAATCGCCACAACTGTCTCGGAAGTTGCTCAGAGTACCTCACGGACATCTTCCGCGGTTACCGAAACGACCGCCACTGTGGAACAGGTCCGACAGGCAGCAAAAATGTCCAGCGACAAAGCCAAACAGGTGGAAACCTCTTCCCACGAAGCGGTGCAGACATCGGAATCAGGAAAGAAAGCTACTGAGGGAACCATCGAGCGCATGCAACTTATAAAAGAGCAAATGGAATCAATCGGCGAAACGGTGGTGCGTCTCAGCGATCAAAGCCGCGCGATCGAAGACATTATCTCCGCGGTTCAGGACCTCGCCGATCAATCCAACATCCTTGCGGTAAACGCATCTATCGAAGCTGCTCGTGCCGGTGATCACGGGAAAGGTTTCGCTGTAGTTGCTCAGGAGATCAAGTCTTTGGCTGATCAATCACGCGGAGCGACTGACCAGGTGCGAAGTATTTTGGATGAAACACGCAAGTGGGTCAGCGCAGTGGTAATGGCGACGGAGCAAGGAGGAAAAGCTGTCGAGTCGGGAGTTCAGCAATCGCATGTTGCGGGAGAGGCCATAATAACACTGACGCGCAGCGTGACCTCCTCGTCACAGGCCGCTTCCATCATCAGCGCGTCGAGTGAGCAACAAGTTATCGGGGTGGATCAGGTTTCCCAGGCTATGGTCAGTATTGACGAATCTATGCGACAGAACTTGGAGGGGACGAGGCAGCTCGAGGATGCCACGCATCAGTTAAAGGAACTTGGGTCGAACTTGAAAAAGCTCATTGAGGCATACCGGATTTGATCGAGCAAACGGGGATGATAACATTGGTGGCAATCGCACAAGCTAGACCAAGCAAACAAGATCGTGGATCGCTGCGAGCCTCAGCAAATCACAAAGGATTTAGCCAACAGTTAAATCCTATTTTCAGTTGATCTCCTCCTTAATCGATGGTGTTGGAGCCAGGTGAGCAGGCGACCTCTTGAGAGGAGGTAAGTTTTCGAGCTTCCGTGGAAAATCCGGCAGGCACAGCGATGTCGCTGTTGTCAAGAACGCCCCGAAGGCTCATGATAACTACGTCGCAGCTATTCGAAGTTGGGCAATTTGTCTGGAAATAGCAACCAGTTCTCCGTTTCCGTCCCATATCTCCCCGTCTTCCTCCAAAATACCGTTATCTACGAAACACGTACGGAAAACACCTTTCAACCACTTCGTCTTGGGCAAATTGCGAACATTCACAGATAACTCTATCGAGGGTACCCAGGCAACGATTCCATGACTGGCGAGGATTGGAGGGGGAAAAGAATCAATAATCAAGAATATCGACAAAGTGTCGAAAAAGCGTTCTTCTCTAAATCTTATCCACCCTCTGATTTCTGATTTTTCCACTACGCTGCCAGTCATCCAGCCGGCACACGATGGGTCCAATCGGGCGTCCATCCTGCTAAAAAGGCTATAATTGGGAATCTCGGGGATGATAACACACTCATCCAAACGGGCTATTTCCGGTTCGCTTTTCTCATAATGTCTGTCGGCACCATCAGAGTTTTCTTTTGCGAAGGTACCCAGGGATCGGATTCTCTCCTTTCCATCCTGTACCAGACTGGCTTGAAATCGATCGAAGTGAGTCGATTGAGCAATTCTTTCCAGGTGGATCTCGGCTTCACCAGGCTCCGTACGGGACAGGAAACTTGCTGTTATTATCGGGGTCGCAGTCTTTGCGGCACCCTGCATCATGGCATTCGCCAAGATGGCCATGAGATACCCCCCATTGGGATTACCGTTGATGGACCAATTCGCAGTGACCGAAGTCTTGAACATACCAGGGGCGAGCTTATGTACCGAGATATCTTCATCAAACAAGTGCATATGTAACTCCAAGAGAAATATGTGCGACCGCAGTCGAAGCTAGTCCTGCTTAGCTTTCAACTGCAGTGCCATAAATGGAAAAGGTTTGAGGAGATTCGATTGATACTTCGTAGTCCTTATATGCTATGGCCACCGTTCTGGGAAGATCGTTCCAGAAAAGGTGGCCATATAAAACAGTATAGCTCGGTGTGAGTGCAGTGGCGAGCTATTCAAGCAAGTCCCGGAATGGGAATAATGAACCTCTCTATTCGCCTGGTCTGTGCATACCGCGCATTTCCCCCCGATGCATCCGGTGCATTTTATGCCGAAAAGCTTTCTCGGCCTGCCAGTCAGCTATACGCCCGATTTGCTCGGGAGTAAGCGCGGCCAGACGATCCCTTCGCAGTTTGAGCTTTTCTCGCAGTAGGTCGCTGACCAGCTTTACGACTTGATCGTCTATCTGCGCCAACTTTTGCTGATCGATTTTTCCGGAAAGAAGCATGGTTTTCTTTTCGTCCTTGAGCGACATTAATTCCATGCGAGTCTTGCGAGTCCGGTCTCTGAAACCTACATATAGGCCGCGTATCTGTTTCTTTTGCTCATCAGTAATACCCAGCTTCTTCATCATGGCCTCCAATGAGTGTCCATGACGCATAGGGCCTGAAAATTCCTCTGAAGGACCAGTCGGCTGAGAGATTGTGCCTTGCGTGGTCGCAGGGGTGGGTGGCATGCCAGGTTTCGCCTGGCCGTAGGAGGTGGCAACGGTACCAATTGTTAGGAGTGCCACCATCATAAACGGTAACAATACACTTTTCTTCATAGCAGTGCCTCCGTTTAAATGGTCTTTACTACTTTGGACGAACAACACATACATTTGTTAAATTTCAAATTCATGTTGGTAAGAAAACCCGTTTGATCTCTCAAAACTTTCAAAACAGGGTTAGGACGGGGACAAGGAATGCATGCAGATCGCCAAACAATTTACTTGTGGCGATTAGACGTTCCGTGACTTTCTTTCCACCTGATCATTTACATTTGCCTGTCACGGCACGACCCACGAGCTTACCGCTCCTTTAAAGCTCAGAGTTGATTTTATCTGTTCTGAAAAACGGGTAAACCGGAACCTAAAGGAAAAAGTTTACATCAAAGATTAGTAGAGAGTCACTGATGCCGGATGCTCGATGAGCGCCAACTATCAGTAAGCAGACTGAAATTAAGTGAAAAATGGGATTTTCAGCTATGATAAAGAACAAAAGAAAATTTCGGCATATAGAATTAGCAGTCGTAATTGCTATTGTTTGTTTCACTTATGCTTGGCCGCGCTGGTCCAATGGCCAAACTGTCATCAGCTCGCCCTTGGCGATGGTTGACGCTGTTCAGGGAAATTCGGAGATCACCTCGGAACAAAACCAAGAACCGACAAAGTTAACCATCGGGCGCACAATTGATCCGGGTAATACCATAAGCACGAGTGAACAGAGCAAGGTGTTTATACAATGGGAAACAGGTATGAGGACCTCCTTGGGGGAGGTTTCCTCAATTTCCTTTGAACAGAGGGAAAATCAAAACGGCCTCCTCAATTTTATTGAGGTGAATCAAGGGGTCCTTAGGGTGACCAAGCAAAGCGGCGGGGGAAACGTGACCCCGTATAAAGTCATAACGCCCGTGGCTTCTATTGAGCCGTTCAACTACGACAAACCTGTGGATTTCGTCATCGAAGTTTACACGCCCACCAGAATGGCAGTTTCGGTAATTTCGGGCACGGTCGTGGTCCAGAATCTTACCATGAGTAACCCGACCGAGACAGTCGTTTCATCTTGTCATGTGGCGTACATAGACAAAGGCAAGCCCAATTCGGAAGTCTTGGCTACGAAATCTGACGAGATAATGCCATTGATAGACGGAACGACGATTCCCGGGACAGTGGCCACCAGTTTCATTTGCCCAGTGCCAATGTGGTTGTCTTCAGCGCGTGGGACGGCAGAAAACCACTTTAATGCGTCGAATCCGTATTTGGCCATTCGACAGCGGGACCATCCTGATGCTTGAAAGTGTAAAGTTGATGTTTGGGCCTCAGGAGCCATAAGCTTTGGCACCGAAAACCCAACTCTGTCGTATTATGAGCGGTAAAAAGATTCCGGTATGACGTTGTAGCCGGCGAGCAGAAATGGTTTAAGACTTCGAAGCACATGAAGTTATTCTCTAGTTGGGCGGCGCTTCACGGAACGGCTGGAGCGGTCGGGCATCCGCCGCTCCCTTCGCTACTCATTTACCTTTTTCTTCCCCTTCAGGCAGAATCTTGACAATCGCACAGTGCTCCAGATCAAGGTACTTTCGTGCTACTCTTAGCACGTCGTCCGCTGTGACTTCGCGTACTTTCTGCAGGTATTTGGAATCGTAATCGTATCCCAAGCCATACAGCGTGTACAGTCCAATTGATTCGGCGCGATCCGACGAGCTTTGCAAAGAAATCAAATGATTGCCGATCAGATTGTTGATCGCCTTCTTGACTTCCGCATCACCGATCTTTTTTTCCTTGATGAGCCCTATTTGGTTGATTAGTCCGTCGTAAGCTCGATCAGCTTTGGACGTCTCGCAAGCCAAGTACAAGCCGAAAAGCCCCGCATTAAGTCCTGGCCGAACAAAAGAAGTGACCACGTACGCCAATGCCTCTCTGTCTCTGAGTTGGATAAAAAGCCTGCCACTTTGCCCCGCAAGGACCTCGTTAAGCACATCTAATGGACAACGATCCGGATCAGCCAACGTGGTTCCTCTAAAACCCACTGCTAAATGCGCTTTAGCTCTAGGAATGTGAACTAGTTCTTGCCTTACCTTGTCCAACGGCTGCTCGGCAGGTATTTCAGGCATTTCCAAAGCCTTTGGAGCTAGCCCACCAAAGAGTTTCTCCACTTGCTCTAAAAGCTTCTGAGGATCCATCTTTCCAACCGCCGTGATCAGAGTGTTGGAGGGGACGGCAAAGCGTCGGTACGTTCGCCTGAGATCGTCAGCCGAGCATGCTGCAATTGTCGCCGGAGTGCCTAGTTTGTTAAATCCATAAGGAAAATCAGGGAAAAGCGTTTTGTTCAGGGTGTTGACCACGTACTGCGTTGGTTCATCCGGTTCGCTCTTAATTGCGGCTATAATGAGTTGCCGTTCCCTGTCTACCTTGTCCTGGGGAAATGTGGGATCCGTATACAATTTGGAAAGCAATTCCAATCCATTGTGCGAGTGATGGCTGAAGAAACTCGCATAGAATCCGAATGAGTCGTTTCCGGAAAAGCCGTTAAGTGAACCGCCCATATTATCAACTTTTCGGGCTATCTCCACATCGCTCATACCCGCCGCCCCTTTGTCGAACATGCGGGAAATGAAATTCATGATTCCCTGTTCATCTTTGTCCTCGAACCGCTTGCCGCCGAGGCACGCTATTCTGAAGCTAATAACCGGGTTGGAATTATCAGGAACCAGGACGACCTTAATGCCATTGCTCAGTTCCTTAAAAACACTTTCTCTGGTTGCAGTTTCGCCCGTCGAAATAGCTTTGGCAGCAGGCGCAAACCCGCTGACGATTTTCTCCAGTTCTTTGATTCGGAAATCTTTGGCTTCGTTATCGGGCAAGAGCACCGTTAGCGTCACGTTAGGAGGTCCGAGGTATTTTTTGACCGCTGCGGAGACCTGCTCAGGGATCACCGCAGAGTTCAGGGCCAGATATTTCCTTAGGTAATCTGCATCCTCGAGCGTGTTCTGATAATTGCCCATAGTTTTGGCTGTTCCTTGAACAGTTTCGGCCGAATACACGTGCTGCGACTCAATGTGGATTTTAGCCTGTTCCAATTCTTCTTGAGAAGGCGGCCTCTCGGCCAAGTGGGTTAATTGTTCCATGATCGCATTCACAGTAGTTTCGAGGTTCTTTGCATCCAGAGTTGCAGATATACTCATCAGTCCTGATTGTTTGGGTGTCAGAGAATCGACGGATATGGAATTCACCAGCCCTTTTTCGTGCTTAAGCACTCTTTGGAGGCGCGAATCTTCTCTTGCTCCAAGGATGTCCGCAACAAGATCCAAGGCATTGACATCGTGGCCTTTCATAGAAGCAATATGAAAACCTATCTCCAATCGAGTCTCCGCAGCGTTACGATCTCTAACCAGCGCCGTTCTTATTTGATCCTGGGGCGGTTCTTGAGGGGGAAGCACCTTGAAAAAACCTGTTGGTTTAATATCGGAAGTGAAACTCTGGGCAAGTTTCTTTACCGCATCAGGATCGACATCTCCGACCACGAGCAAGAACATGTTTTCGGGGACGTACCACTTTTTGCGAAAATCCATTATGTTCTTACGGGTGA
>JBKQRG010000344.1:0-3799 GCA_052144015.1 Desulfomonilaceae bacterium | reverse complement strand
GCCTTTCCTTTCCGCGCATATTGTGCCCATAGACACCTCTACGAGCACTTATTAATACATATTCGCGCCATGTCAACCATTATTGTGCACTCTAGACTCAGTTATTTTCGTAATACATAATACTTATGATAAACGTGCGCGATTCCAGCAAGTTATCCACAGCAAAATGTTCGCTGGGAAGATTCCGGTTTTGCTCCAGACTCCTTGACAGCTTGAACGAACTTTTCTGCAGGGACATCCACGCCAAGATCCACGGTGTCAAAACCTGCACCCCTGAGCAGTGTGATAACGATGTTTTACCCTATATCGTGGATGTCTCCTTGGACCGTTCCGATCACCACTTTACCTTTTGTGGCCGTACCTGTTTGGACACCGGCCAGCAGAGGATCGAGTCTTACCATGACCTGTTTGAGGATGTCTGCTGAATAAATCAGCTCACTTATGAAGTACTTGCCTTCGGAAAACAGTTCTCCTACCCGAACCATTCCCTCATTACACTCATGTATGATGTCCAGAGGGTTTACCCCTTCCTTTATCTCCCGGTCAATCAGCTCGTTGACTCTTTTCTCTTCCAGATTGGCGATTGCCTGAGCAAGATCTCCCATTGTGGTGCTTCCCAGTTTAGAGCGTCCATTGCCACATGAAGGTATGGGCCATAGTTTCGAGTTGTTCCCAGTTCTTCTTGATTAGATTTTCGTTTCTTTCTCCGTAGCTCGCACACATTTACCGCCCTTCATCTATCTGAGATCTATTTGCCCGGAAGCTTCCACCTTTTATGCGTATTTTTTCCATAGTTCCCTTTTTTTTCTACGGTAAATTATGTAATCGGTGATCTCAGGAAATTCTGCTCTAACAGGCTCTTAGATGGAAACAGGCGTGAAGAGTGCCCCGCCAATCTTGGTGAGGTCTTCCATTCTCCCGGAAACCTCATGGATCATCGCGGAGGTCGCCCGCACAGAGCATTCTCTGGATGCCAAGGTCTTCAGGGTGCAGTCCCATCTTCTGGGCCTCTTCAGCCATATGCAAGTCATGACAGACATTTACCAGCAACGGGGAAAAAGCCACGGGAACCTACAAACAGCGATAGGCCGAGCGCCGGAAATTCGGCCAGATTGGCACACAATCACCTGTCTCATTGTTCCAGTCGACCGTGCACCAGTTGGGAACATGGCAATACCTCCAGGCCGTGTGCAATCATGCGGCTTCAGCGCTCCCCTCGGCCCGACACTACAAGCTGTGTTCGAGTAAGCAGCCACCAAGAACATTCTGCTGGACTGGAAGGCAACCGGTGAGGTACGCTCGAAAAACTCGAAAATACCGCCATTTCAGCAACGTGACCACGGTCTGGTCTCTCCGGCGGCGCGGGAGGGACATATGGGACATTTTCCGGGGACAGTGAGCCATCGTCTTACGGGCGCAAAACACCGGAAACGGCTGGACCGCAGCATGATTCCGCCGGGAGCAATGCATGAAAATAAGGTTCGTGTTTGCAATCATATTGGCGCTGGCCGCTACAGCGTCTGCTCAAGCTGAGATTACGTTTTTTGATCTTTTCGCATCCGGTTCTCCACCGAAACTACTGCCCGGCGGTTTCGGGATAGCGCTCACAGGGTCTTTGGGAATTGCGGGCATGACCGGTACCATGGGATTCAGGGGAAAGACGGCACCTTTTAATGTCGGCTTCTCCGATATCCCCAAGAATGTCGGTCCGGCACTCATGGGAACATTGGAAGTTAACAAGCATGCCTTTTTCTTAATGTCGGACGTCGCGTACGCGAAACTATCCCCCAGCGTGGATAGTCTGATTCTCGATATTGCGCTTGACGTGCAAGTCTTTTCCGCAAGTATCCTGTCCGGGTACAAAGTAGCTCATAGACGAGGATCCGTCGATTTCTTTGCCGGCGGCAGGTACACATCTATGGACCTTAAGATGGATCTTGACCTGAGCGACCAGATAGAAAACAAGATAGCGACCAGGATAGACCAGCTGCCTCCTCGACTCAGGGACCCTGTTTTGAGGATGTACCCAACAATCCTAGCGAGCACTCCAATACGGGCACTATTTGACAGGAAGATCGAATTGAGCCCGTACTGGGTTGACCTGTTGGTTGGAACCCGGCTTCTCTTGGATCTGAGACCTGGCGTACGGTTCGCATTCAGAGGCGAAGCAGGCGGCCTGATCGCATTTATGTGGCATGTTGTTGCGGGGTTCGATTTCCAATTCTCGGAATACGCTTCCGCGGCTATAGAGTATAGATATCTACACTATAGCTTTGAGAGGGCAGGGAGTCTCTTCTTTAATGCCGGGATGACAGGACCTGACGTTGCATTAAAAATAAAATTCTAGAGTGATTCGGTTTTCTTTAGATTCTACTCCAATTTTCCGGCTTTCCTATAATGGTAGGGCGGCCTGTGGCCGCCGGTGTCTGTCGCCGCTTGGCTGAGATCATAAATCATGTCGGCCGCGGCCCGACCTACCTCTGCCACAAAGGCTTCGCTCCCAATTCTATCGGACTGACACCAGGCTGTATTGCGTAAACTACGATGCGCAACAAACCTAGTAATTTTCGTATCATACATGAAAGTTTCTATTGACAAAGTAGTTGCGTCTATGAAAGAAGGCGACGGAGATCTTGTGTCAAGGAGCACCGATGCAATTACCACCCCGGTTCTATATGAAACGCCGCTGGCGGCATGGCTCATGTGGACCTCGGATCATCCGAGGAAAAACAAGGTTCCGGTAAATGCGGGGTGGTGACGCCTCTCTCCGGTGCCCAGGAAGAGTTAGGAGACGGAAATGAACTATTTCGAGGACTGGTACACACAACCGATTGACAATGAGGAAGAGGATCAGGAGAAACGCTGGGCTTCCCTGCTTGAAGCTGCTGCGGACGTCCCGACCGGCGGTCTGGATTACGGACCGCAGGAGGACTCTAGCTCTGCATCCAATCACGCTAGTTTCAACCCGAGGACTGGGACTGATCTCATTCAGCAGATCCTTAACAGAAATGTGACGGATATGAACTTGGGACTCGGAGACGCGAAAGATGTTCCTAGTGCTAGCGACGCGGTTGCCGATTTTTTCCGGAACGCCACCGAAGCTGTCGATCCACTCGATTTCTTCGACCGAAAAGGGCCGGTGAATCCCTTGCTAGATTTGGCCGGCAGCACCGCCCCGAATGACGATTTTTGGGAACCATTAGAGAAGGGATCGGGCCAAGAAGCGGAGTTGCCGAAAATTAACTTTGCTACAAATGATCTTCTCGGTTTCTTTGGGAGCGACAAAAACTCGATTGTCGCGGACAAGAACAATCCGGACAGTAAAAAAGTACCGACAATTCAAGAGCTCATGCCGACTTATGAAGAGCGCCAAAAAATAATAGAAGAACAGAGATTAAACGATCTTGCTACGGACAAGAGATTAAACGACTTATCTAAATCGCAACCTCCGACAATTAATGGTAATGGGTCAGTTTGAAATTTTACGGCACCTCTTTCTTGATACAGTGCGCCGTCTGTTAGGGAACACGCGGAGAGGGTATAAGTTGTTTTCTGTTGTTGACAAATCTATGGCCGACATGGTAGACTATTATCCTTTTGATATTGTAGGGATATTCTTCTCTCGCGATTTTTATAGCACTGCCGCCTAAAAAGACAAGAACATGACGCACGGGGCAGCAATGAAGAGCGAGTGGTTTCTTGGTGGCCGTGGTGAGTGAGTTGGAGTGGAACATGGGTTTGAGGGACGCTTCAGGGCGGAGTTCCCCTTCTTCGAGAGGTGGGGCTTCGAGGGAATTGG
>JBKQRG010000343.1:0-21209 GCA_052144015.1 Desulfomonilaceae bacterium | reverse complement strand
ATGTAGCTCTCGGCAATTACTCGGTTGTTCCACTTTGCCTGCAAAGAGAAAATGCGTCGTGAGCCACTTGCTTTTGCGTCTTTCTGTTGAAGGTCTCTAGCGGTATTGATTCGGTGTCCGCGAGCCTTCTGGGGACATTGACTGATTTACCTGGAATCCGCGCAGATTTATTTTCACACTTTTCAGGTGTTCCTCCGGCAGGTTTGTCACGGGATTCAGAACGGCTAAGATGTCCCCCCGAACCACAGTGAGTCCTTCTCCTGGGGGCACCACCTGGATTTTGTCATTTACCCAAACAGAGAAATAACGGATCTCCGGTTCGAATCCGCTCCCAGACGCAAAATCTATTTTCGCGGGAACGACCTCTACGGGCAGGGTTCCAATCAACAAACGATCCTTCCAGACCTCGATGAAAGTATCTTCAGAGATGTTGACGCCCTGGCCCAGGTCGCTGAATTCTTCACCCAATCCAGTTATTCGGGCTGACAATCCACGCGAATAATTCGACTCGATATGAACGAGTCTTACGGTGTCTCAACACTGCACTGAGAGGACATCCCAGTCCCGCAGTACTATTGGAGTGCGTCCGTTAATGGACACTACTAGATACCGTACTATAGGGTCGTCGAGGTACATACTTGGATTATCGGGCACTATCCCGAATTCCTCCAAGAAAGCGTTTATGACCATAGTCTGATAGCGGACTCTTAGACGGTAATCTTTGATTGTTTTCGAAGTCTCGCTAGCAAACGCAGGTATCCCGACTTTGGTCAAAGCGTGGAAAGTCGCCGACAACCTTTGCTCTTTGTGCAGCGAGTCCGGGCTCAATGTGCGGTGATTGTTGAACTTGTATCTATGATCGGTCATGGAGATCTGGGAGTTGACCTTCGCTATAACGCTGCGAACCATTTGCCCCAGCGGGATCACCTTACCCTCCGGTGTCGTATACTCTTCGGCATCGGCTATGACGGACTGCCCGAATCGCATGGAGTTGTGCAACGGTGACTCCCACGTTGGTGAATAGAATCCGGAGCCATCGTGAAGATTTAAGAAAAAATCACTTTTCTTCATGAGGTCCTTAATTATCTCCACGATCTGAACGTCCCGGTCACCTTTTTTAGGTGTCCCTGCAAACTTGCGGTTCATGTCCCCTTCGACGCCCCTGTTGTTTTCCACGACGGAAAAGAAATTGGCCCTGGGAACCACGAACATGTTCCCTTTTCGGAGAGTAACGTCAGCGTAAAGATCTGCGGCTAGAAATCCACCAGGCTCGTCCCCTTGGATGCCACCGAGAAGTAAGAGAGTGGGTCCAGGCGAGCTTCCCGTTATGGTGTACACATCCAATTCGGCGTCAGTCCCTTTGAAATAGACCCTGTGGGACGTCTCTGCATCCGCTGAGCAGGGGAGTAGAATTCCGCACCAGACGAGGGCTATGGCTAGGGGTCTCAGGAATAAAATTTGATTATGGTTCATGTACGTCCCAAGCACTTCAATCAAACAGAAAACGTCCCCGAGGCTGCGTCGGATGTTGCATCTGGCCTCCAAAGGGTCACCGTATGTTCTCGAAATCCCGCTCCTCAGTCAATCAGATTCTTTCCCACTCCACTACTCCTCATTCAAACACTGCATAAGGCGGATCCAGTGCAAAGGATTAAGCCATACAAAGAAATTGGAACCCGCCACTACAACAGTTGCAGGCCCTCACCGGCGTTGTCCCCGATACCAAAGACGACCTCCTCTTGCTCCCAGCCTTCTGAAATTATAGGTGTCCCGTCAAGCCGGAGTATCCCTTAAGTTCTACAGCGATGAATTGGCTGTCTCCGCAGCAGCTCTATTTGCGGGATTATTATTTGCTGCGGTCCGGTTCAGAAACCGAACCTGCGCGTTCATTACCGCGGCGAATCTGGTCTTGAGCGGCGCTGGGACAGTTTTCGGATCTTGGATCATCCTTACCTTGGTGGGGTCAACTCGCTTTCCATTGGCAATGATCTCGAAGAAGAGGTGAGGTCCGGTTGAACGACCCGTGGATCCTATCAGACCAATAGTCTGACGTTGCTTCACCGGCTGACCATTCTTAACCAAAATTCGACTGAGATGGCTGTACCGGCTCTCATAGCCGTTTTCGTGGCGAATACATACATAAAGACCGTACGCGTCTCCACAACCTTGGAAAGTCACTTTCCCATTTGCGATCGCATATACGGGTGTGCCTACGGGAGCGCCATAATCTACGCCTGTGTGCATTTTCCAATAACCGAGAACCGGATGAATACGATAACCGTAGCCGGAAGTGATGCGGAGGGTGTTGAGGGGGGCTCTCAGGTAATTCCTTTTGAGTTCGGTTCCATTTTCGTCATAATACTCCCCATTGAATAGGCATGCGGTCCTTCTTCCCGTACGCTTGCCCTCATAGGCTGCAAAGAGAATGCGACCGTATCCGCTCGGTCTGTCATCGGCATAGCGTTTCTCGAACACGACTTTGCACTCATCTCCTTTCCTAATCTCCGACTGAAAATCAATATCCCAGCGGAAGACATGAGCCAGTTTGAGTGCCAATTCCCTGCCTTCATGTGCATCCAACACGGACTGAACAATACCGCGGTGGATTTTGAAACCAAGCACTTCCGTCTTGTAGTCAAGGACCACATCTTCCTTCCACGACCTGACGGTGTTTTTCTCCTTCTCGGCATGAAAAACGCGTGACGGTTCCAGCTCAATTGTAGCTTTCTGGAATTCACCCTTCTCATCGAGTTGTATAACAAACCTCTTGCCGGGGGGAATCTCATCTGTCGGCAGAAAGGGCTTTCCAAGATCAGCCTGAATCATCGAGGCTAGGCTTTTAGCGACTTGCTCGACGGCCTTCGTATCACAAAAGCTGAGCGAAAATAGAGAGAGCAGATTATCACCATCACTAGTCATGTCGGCGATTTCAGATGGATTCCCATTTGTCGGAACGTCACATGCTGATGGCCCGGGAACAGCACAAGATGAATTGGTTTCAATTCCTGAAGAATTGTATTGGGCCATATGAGAATAGAGAGGGGAGGTGTTTTTTGATCCTAGAAGGAAATCGGCCATGCCCGTAACCAGAAAAGTCCCTGCGACCATAACTGCAACAGCGAATATCTTGACGTAAGACAGGCGCCTTACAGGTCTTTTCAACCCTGAATGATACCTCATAGGACGGCAGCCCTCAGCATTTGAAGTACTTGTGGACAACAACAGGCAAAAATAAGAGTTCCAGGTAATCTATTACTAACTACATCATTTACTTATCAGATGTCATATGTAGACGCAATCCAAAAAGACCTTGGGCCCGCGCGGGAAAAGGGATGCTTGATAACCAAAGACAGGAAACCCAGCGATAGAGAGTGCAGATAACTTCAAAGGTACTGAGGCGACCTCTTGGCCATGACTGGACCGATACCTTTAACAAGTCCAGGGCCGAGAATCTTCTTTGCGTTTTTGGCGCGTCTTCTGGTAGCCTCACCAGGCTTGAAGATTTTTTTGCCTCACTTGCTTACCTCTAACAGCAGTGAGTGCTGCCCGCCTCTTGAGGGTTCTATTCATTTCTTCAAAGCCCCGTCTTGCGGCTCCATTTAGGCTGCGAGCCAGTAGAGGAACACGCAAGCCCGTTAACATCTCACGTTGCACAAAACAGCGGCTCACTCCAATTGAAAGAACAAAAGCGCTTCGGACCTCTACTTCAAGTTCTGCATAATAGCGTTTTACTAACCACATAAAAGTTAGGCACAAAAAAGTTTTGCAGGGTGGAACTTTGCCGGGACTCCGTGGTCAATGTTGTTTAATGCTAGATCTGAAAGGAGGAACCGCTAATGGAGAATTTGAATGAGTTGATAGCCACCGCTCAGGCCATCCTCGACAATGGTTTTGATCTTCAAGCGTTCATGAGTTGGGAGCTTTTGGCATTCCTGACCCTCGTGGCCCTCCTTGGCCCGCTCCATTACTATACGCAAAACTTCAGGAGATTGACCTCAGACAAAACCCCCCGAAGCCTCCTCGCTGGCCGCGGACTGCTAGAGGCTGCCAAATGGGCACTTCTTAAAGACCACAATCTCAGCAAATTGGCAGACAAGTTTTTGGGTCGGGAAATGCATTGCCTTTTGAACAAGCCGAAATATCGAGAAAGGCTATCTAAGCTCGTAACTATGCGTAAAGATGTTTCGTTTCCTTTGATTTCGTTTGATGACAGGTCATTCTGAATTCTGTTAGCTGTGTTAGCTGGAATTTTGCCGAACGACTCGGCTAGCAGAATTAGCCGCACCTCTGAGGTACGTCAACGGCAGACGAGGAGGCTCTGATCACATGGTTGGCTAACGGTTTAGAGTTCACCGAAATAGCAAAGTAGATGAAAAAAGGCCGCAATGAGCTAGGTGGCGGCAAGTGGCGCGATGGCTAGAAAAATGTTGACTCCTGTTTTCTCAAGAGAAGGCCCGCTTTCGTTTGCATTGGAAAGGCATTAGGAAGGGAATTGCTAGCAAGGGATTCCTAAAGCCGGAAAAGAGCGTTGCTCCAAAACGCCGATCATCATGTTTCCGACCGCTCCGGTGGCTCCCACAACGCCAACATTATATCCATCTTTGTTCATCGATTCACTATGCTCCTGCCTTGGTCACTTTCGGTTCCAATATAATCATCAACAGGTATCTTCCGCACGGCTCAGCTGAAGATCTACTTTTGTTTGGGGGACTCTTTTTCACTGGCCTTTGTTTTATCCTGCACCGCTGGTCCTTTCTGTTGGGCATCAATCTGGTCAACGGGTATCCGTTGAAACGAAAAATCCCCCGAAGTGTGGTCCCTTTTCATAATCCAGGTCCTGCCCGTGTCTGTGTCAATCATGAACGTGTCATCCTTGACGTTCGGAGAAACGAATATCTGAAACCTTCCCGTGACGGTTATGGTCGCCCCGGGTTCTCCAGACTTGAGTCCCTGTTGAGTCACATCACGACCGAACGGCCACTGAGCGAGTGCAGTGCCTGCAGTCGTCAGGCAGAGAATCAAAACTGCTATCCACCGAGTCACCCTATGCATCGTTCATCTCCCCCCAGTTTCATCCTGATCTAATCCGAAATCATGCGCCGGTCTCACCATTGCGGGGGTACTTGGCACCATAAGTGGGGGAGGGATGGTTCCCTGGACCCCGAAGAGGTCCCGTATCTCCTCCCACAAAACCCGTCAAGGGGTCAATCAAGGGGTCAATCAAGTCAAGGTCTCAAGGGGTCAAGTCTCGTCTTGGCTCATTCCTAGGGAGGCTTCTTGTCGCCAAAATAGTCCTCGGCCCCGGCTCAGGCTGACATCCCATCACCTGGTGTTTCATGGAGGTTCCGCATAACAGCCATCTCCCTCCGAAATAGGACTCCGCACAAATATACTCTCGTTGTTTTTCTGAGCGCTGTATCCGTTGTTGCCCGTGGACATATGAAGAATGCCGTGAGAATTCTTGACAGTCACCATTTGGACACCAAGGGGTCACAAGAAGAAAATCAGGATGTCGCCTGCCACGCATAACATCCTGATTCCCTTGTTAATTCCCTGGTGGAGATGAAGGGATTTGAACCCTCGACCCCCGCGTTGCGAACGCATTTTCAGGGTTAGTGATACCAATCAGTTATGACAATTCTTTAATTATTTCAGCATACGTCGTTACGTTTGGTTATCTTTGGTGACACTTCGTTTCAAATTCTGTTAGCTAATGTTAGCTGAAATTATGACGAGCGACGTAGCTGAGGAAATTAGATGATCCTATGCATTCGCCTTTGGTTATAGAGAAGATCTGTTCTCCCACGTATGTTTTCCTGTCCGTTGCGCCGGACAGATTTGATGTAGTATTTACCGTCCATCGCGGTTCCAGCATCACAATGTCAGGCTTCAACCTTAACTATGCCTTTCTATCACCTAGACGTGGTTGCACCCAGGTTCTGCAATTCCTTCTTAGCGTCTTCATTCCCTTGATCGGCAGCCTTTGTTAGCCACTTCCGCGCCTCGGCCTGATCTTGGGCAACCCCGGCACCATCTCTGTACATCAACCCCAGATTGTTTTGGGCAGTAGCCGATCCTCGATCAGCGGCTTTTCTCAACCACTTCCGCGCCTCTACATAGTCCTTGGGGACTCCCAAGGCATCTCGGTACATCACCCCAAGATTTTTTTGTGCGGTCGCATTTCCTTGATCAGCGGCTTTCCTATACCACTTAATCGCCTCTTGATAATCCTTGGGAACTCCAAATCCATTCTCGTACATGTATCCCAACGAGACTTGGCCTTGAGAACTTCCTTTTTCCACTGCTTTCTTAAACCGTTTCAGAGCCTCACCATAATCCCTGGCTACTCCTAGGCCATCTCTGTACATCACGCCTAGATCGTTCTGACCAAGCGCACTTCCCTGGTCAGCGGCTTTCCTAAACCACTTCACCGCTTCTACGTAATCCTTGGGGACTCCCTTGCCCATTTTATAACGGAACCCGAGCAGAATTTGACACCGTGGATCTCCTTGTTGAGCTGGCCTCTGCAACTTGGCTACTTCTGATTCCTCTGAGGTGGCAGGTCTTGCCGGTGTCGGGGCTGGCAGAGAAGCCACTCTCTCCCTCTGTTGCTGCTTCTGCCTGTCTATCTCCCGCTGCGTTTCCTGCTTTTCTCTTTCAAGCCGTTCCCTTTCGAGTGCTGCCACCCTCCTGGCTTCCCGAAGTTTGGCGATCTCTTGTTCCGATTCTCGCTTCTCCCTCTCAATCTGCTCTTTATAATTGGGGGGTTCAGAACCTGGGGATAGAGTCACTCTTGCCGGTTCCGTCACTGGCAAGGAAGTGTCGCCTGGGTTGAACCAAAACTCATCCTGTAATGACGAAGCAATCCAGGGGACTTGGTTTCCCTCCGTCTCTTTTCGGACTTCCCGTAATACTTGCTTAAATACATCTTCAATCTTAATGCCCTTGGACTTCAAGGCTTGCATGAGATGCTTGGCATAGGGACTGTTCCGGTCTGTACCGTCCGCAGCTACCGACCCAGGGGCTGTAGCATAGGCAATAAATGTTCCGACAGGAGCATCCATAGGGCTAAGACCTTTGCTGGTTGATCTAAAACCCTTGAAGGGGTTGTTCCGGCAGGCATCCAGGATGACAATGTTGATTTTGTTCCTGGATTCCACCAATTTAGCGAGAATACGCCCTACACTCACGGCGTCATAGTAGACATCGCTTTCGGATTCAATCGAACCCCCGACCGGAAGCAGATAATTCTCCCCCTTCACTTGACTTCCATGCCCGGAAAAGTAAAACAACGCAACGTCGCCGTTTTGAATCTTTTGAACAAACTCCTTCACTGCCTCGTCCATTTGACGGTGGTTCACATCTATTTTGGTCTGCACGGCGAATCCTAACCCCTGCAAAACGCTAGAAATATCTTGGGCATCATTCACATTGGAAATACTCAGAGTCCTGTATTCAGCAGCCAAGGTCCCAGTAAGGGACAACCACTTTTCTTAGTAGTAAACTCGTCCGAAAAATGACACACGCAAATCTCTGTTGTCAAAAAACAGACTCGGCACCAGGTACATCTCTTGTCATCATCTCTCAGCACGCCCAGGCTCCAGAACATCATTTAAGAAGGGTAGGGACGCTTTTGGTAGGCTTCTCGGCTAAAGCCGAGGGAATCTGAGGATGGAAAAGCCCGCTGCAAAAGGCAGGATCGTCTTCGGTTTGAATTCCGTCCCCTATGAGCAACCGATGAGATTGTGGACTGTGTATCAACAGCAACGAGGATGTGAAAAAAAAAGTCTCTCTCGCCCGATTTGTGCTGGACTGGAAGGTAATAGCCCATGAAAAACGGAGTGAGAGGGGATTTACCACTATTTCTGGCTTCTCTTTTATTTACTGGCTTTCAGAGGCTCCCATCACCTCGTATTTCCAATGTGCATGGGCAAGTGTAAACGGTCAAGCAAAAAGGGACCAGGTCCGGCCAAATAAAAGGGGACCACTTCTTTTAAAAAAGGGTAATGGTTTCTTCTTTCTCGACATAGACTGCTTGAATCGGTAGATCTCCCCGTTCACGTTCATCATGTGAGCATGATCGGTGAGGAGATCCAGAAGGGCAGGGTTGGCTATCGCATAGTTGGTTCCTCGTCCCCGTCTTAAAGGCAAAAAAAAGCAATCCAATGTAGGAGGATTGCTTAAGAGGGTATGTTTTAGGGTCGTTGTTCTCACCATATTGAAGCAATTACGATGCCAAGTACGAAGACTCCCCAATATCATTATGATTTCCAAATATTCGGTTCATCCGGCGTGGCTAAAAGGTGGTCAATAACTTCGCAGTTTTGGGGAGTTTCCTATGCGCATGTGAAAATATTTCTTGAAACTATGTGCAAATTTTACACATAGTTTCCCGGCGGCTCTGGATTATGGTCAAATAGCTGCCATCCCTGCCGCCCCGTCACGACACGTGCCGTAGCCCGGCGAGCCGATAGCGGTTCTATCAGAGTTGTTCATCGGGGAAATCTGGCAAAATGATAGGAACAGGCTTCAGCCGAATTTCGCCAGGTAGCGTCTTTGTTTGCTGACCCCAGATTGTCACTTTATATGGTTTTATCCAGAAGGCTTATCACGGAGTTCAGATAATAGATTATGGCGAATATCCCCGGACGGTAGGTAATTTGATAACACTGGAATATCAAAGAAGATTTTGGGCACTTTTGGAATTTGCGACGTTCGCCATATTAGTTTGCCTCATTGCCAGCCTCACACCCGGTCATGTAGCCGCGCAGGTGACTAATGCCGGTCATTACGTTAGCGAAATATCTAAAGCTGGAGAATCTGTTTTTGCCAAAGATGTCACGATAATTGATGTTCCCATAGACATAGATCGCATGTGTCGCTTCCCTAAGATAGCCTATTTGTGTAGCGGTGAGTGGAAGAGGCATTACAAGATCCTTAAACGTCTTTCCTTCTGCTGGCACAGGAAGTTTACTTTTAATGGGGGGGGACACCACCTTTTGATCAATATAGGGCAGGGGCGAAGTGAGAGGATAGTCAGAGAAATAGATGTGGCCCCAACAGATCATATCATAGGCAGGAGTTTGTCCCGAATTTTTAATGACTATGCGAACTATTGGTCCAATCGTTGGTTGATAATCGGGTGTTCCTTCTGGCAGCGATGCATTCTCTGGTGGGGCAATAGCATTAATAATGTCAACGCTATCTATAAAAACGTAGGCTCTCAGCTGTCTTCTTGTGGTGCGACGGATGACGGCTACTTGATAAATACTGACAGCCACCAAGACAATAGTGAAGATTGCCAAGGCACCAGTAAAAACTTCAACGGGGTTCTGGGTAATCTCCCACCATTTCTTGTAAAGCTCTTTTTGCTTTTGCTTGCTATCGTCGTGAGTGCTTTCTTTCAGATTTTCGGGTGGTCGTTGTGGTGGGACGGTTTTCGGGGCAGGGCTACTCTTGTCTTGTTGTTTGCTTATCTCCTCATGCTTTTGGGGTTCTTGAATCTTTTTGCTGAAATCTTGTTGGCTCTGTTGTTGTGATTGGCCGTTTGTCGAAATCACAATAAAGAGAATTAAGGCTGTCGAAGCTGATCTTCTTATCATGAGTACTGCTGTGCCGAGATTAAGCTCGGGGGAAATGACGAATGACTACAAAATATCTACTAAGCCTGCTCTACGTCAAGGGATATGTTCGGGTTAGTGAATACCTTGTTTGCATAGCTAGTAGGCTCAAATTGACAGGAGAAGGATTATGAGACTAGTATACGATGTTTCTATCCCAAGTAGTCCGTTTTATCGTCAATTGAAAGAGGATGAGTCTTTGGCTGAAATTCCCGACTATTTAACAAAGACTGTGGCCTTTTTGCAATATCGAGACAATGACGGAGAGTTTCATTTTGATGGAACAGCATTTTTTGTTTCGACTTCTTTCTCAAACGGCTCTGATCGTGCACACACTTATGCTGTTACTGCTCACCATTGTATTCATGGTATCAAAAAGGCATCAAGCGACGGCTTGGTTTATTTACGAATCAACTTTCGTGATGGTGCTGCACAGAGAATTAGCATACCCATTGATGATTGGAGAGTTCACCCGGACGATCCTACCATTGATGTCGCTATTGCTCCCATTGGAATGAACACAAGGTGGGATCAGGCGTGCTTTCCCGTCAAATCTTTCGCAGACGATGCCAGTATAGAGAGAAATAAAATAGGAATGGGAAATGTGGTATTTTTTATTGGCCTCTTCCCACACCATAAAGGAACACATAGAAATGTTCCGATAATTCGCATGGGCAACATTGCTGCTATGCCAAAGGAACCTGTCCAGACTCCAGAAGAATGCTTTGAGGAAATGGAAGCTTATTTAATTGAAAATCGTTCAATGGGCGGCTTTAGTGGTAGCCCTGTTTTTGTTAGCTTGATACCATTCGAGAACGCAGCCTTTCCTACAGAGGCTCCACAATTTGTAGGGTTCGTTACACGCTCAAACCTATTATTAGGGCTGGTTCATGGTCATTGGCGTTCGCCTATTCCTACCACAGCGAGTAGGGACATTACAGAAAACACGGGTATTTCTATTGTAGTTCCTGCAAGAAAAATATTTGAGGTGATCAATCATCCAGAGTTGGTGAAAATGAGAGAAAAAATAGAAGCAAAAGTCGAACTAACAGAGAGAGGTCTGGTCGTTCCAGACTCCTTGATAACAGAAAAAGAAGGGCCGTTTACCAAACAAGATTTTGAGGCAGCCCTTAAAAAGGTGAGCACCGCTAAATCCGATGAAGAAAAGACTTGAACATAGGCTTTACATCATTTCTATGATTGTAGCGGAACTGATATTCGTTCAAGTAGTGCTGTAGATACCTAGGGCTGACATGATGATAAACACCCTTGATACCGTTTTTGACGTTGCCCCAAAAGCCGTCAATTGTTTGGGTATGAATATCGCCTATGGCATAGACTTTCTCTACATGGATGATTCTTTTGTGCTTGTAGCCCATGTTTTCTAGTCGGTTATAAACGGAGAACTCGTCAGTATGAATTGTAGCTTTTCTAACAACTGTCTCTTTAATGATAGGCAGCACAGTCTTGGCTTGAACGTTTGGGACGACAACGGCGCTAATGCAGCCTTGTCTCTGCGCTATCCCCAACACGGGGGTTTTGGTCTCTGTGCTTCGCCCCCGTTTGCCGCCACGGTTTTCGCCGCCGAAATACGATTCGTCGGCTTCTACGTTGCCAGAAAATGGGCTAGTTTTTTCGTCCAGCCGAGAGCGAATCAGCTTGAACATGCGCCATGCAGTCTTATAGGTGACGCCCGTCTCCCGCTGAATCTGCTTTGCCGAGATACCGCCCCGAGTAGAAGCCATGAGATAGATAGCATAAAACCAAGTGGTCAACGCAGTAGTACTTTTGTGGAAGATAGTACCTGCTGTGGGGTGGACATGGTTGCCACATTCTTGGCAGGAATAGGAACGGCGGGTTGTCATTAAATGATGCTTAGTAACTCTACCACAAATCCAACAGTAAACCCCTTTGGGATAACGGTAGTTCTTGAGCCATTGGAGACAAGTGGTATCATCAGGAAAGTCTCGTCGAAAATCACTGACAGTGTATTTTTCCATTGGGGACTTTTCTTGTTTAATTCTTGCCATGTTTCACCTACCTTGGGGGGAAGGATATCACATAAAATACCTACTGTCAAGGGATATTCGCCTAGATTATTAAGCTTCCTGTCCCGTTGTTCCGTGGTCTCAGGCAGCTCCCTCGTATGTAGCAACCGAGCTCCCTTCAGGTATTTCTTCCACAATTCTTTGTCATATGTCAGGTCGTGCCGTTTCCAATGTCCATCTCCTGGTTCGTGTGAACCAGTATTGACAATGAATGTGTCCAGTTGCACTGTTCCTAACCCTTCCGTATGCTTGGTAGGGCCATTCGTTGCATGATGGGTCACGGCATAATCATTGACTCGCCCACCGACTCGCTGACGCAGCACATTCTTCTGATACCACTCGTAACTGACCACTGTCGGCTCGTTCGCCAATGATCTTCCTATGAGCCATTCCAGCAGATCTTGCGGGGAGTTGAACTTCGGAACCTCATACATCTCAATTGCCTCCAGGTGAAAGGCAAGGGAACCCTCTCGCCCGATTTGAATCAGGTTGGACGGTAGTATCCTATAACAAAATGGTCTGAGACGCTCGGATTAGGTCTTCTCCACACATTCTCTCTGGTTGCGTGCCTGGATACTAGAAGTGGTTGCAAAGCCTCAAAATGCACATTTTGGCCTCGTAATATTAGCGAGTTACGCTACGAAAGGTAACTTTTGCGACCAAGGAGTCTTCTCTCATTGCAAGTCTGATTCTATGAGCAAGATACCAAGCATTTTTATAGTTTTTGATCCCTAAAACACGCTGAAGTTGTAACGCAGAGATTCCCTTCTTAGAATTAGACATAAGATAGAATGCAATTAACCACTTGCGAAGAGGAATATGGGAACCGTGCATCACGGTGCCAACCGTGATTGTGAACTGCTTACGGCAAGCGGAACACTTCCAAACTCCGGGGCGCGTCGCACTTCCTCTGAGTTGGTACGCTTCTGTACCTCGGCAGCAATGGGGACAGGCGGGATGACCGTGCCAAAGAGCATCCTCAAGCCATTCCCTCGCTTGCACTTCTGTCATTTGGGCAAGTTCGGCAAGGTCCATCTTGGCAACTCTTTCATCTCATTTTCTACTTGTAATGAATCTTAAATAGATGGGTTTGTAAAGAGAATAATCTCGAAATTCATAACCTCATAGTCCATTGATTTGTTGAGTCTTTTTAATACCGAGAATTTGAAATTAGATCCGCGCCCTCTGTCGCGCCTTGACAACGTCGCCCCTCCCGGGTTCTTAATTCCCCCCTCGGCTTGAGAATTGAGTCAAAAGCTTAATGGACGGCTCCAGGTTTGCTGTCCGAAAATATCGCTGGCTAGACCAGCGGGGGGAGGAGAATCCGAGATGCAGAAGACTTACCGCGTAAGAAAGGTGATAAAAAGTTTACGGCAACTTGGATTGAAACGGCTCTCAAAAGGGAAGGGAGGTCATTCTGTCTTTGCCACTAAAGAAGGAAGGCGAGTCTGTCCGCCACTGAGAAAGAAGGAAGTGCCATTTGCTCATCTCCGAACACTTGCCTTTATTCTGGAAGAGCAGGGGATTGTTGAGTCAGGGCGTGATTTCATTGCGTCCCTGTCAAACGACTGAATCAACCCGAACAAAGGAGGAAAATTATGATTGTGGGACTTGACGGTTGTAAAGGGGGTTGGATTGCGGTGATGATCACCGACTCCGGAGAATGGGAAGTGAAACTGTTCCTGTCCATCGCCGATGTTTGGAATTATTACCAAGATTCATTTCTGATCCTTATTGATATACCTATCGGTCTAAAGCTAGGCGGCACCGAGAGACGGTGTGATCTCGAAGCCCGTAAATTGCTTGGGAAACGGCATTCCTCAGTTTTTCCAGTCCCGTGCCGAGGGGCCATATATACGGAAAGCTATGGGGAAGCATGCGCCATCAACGAGCAACAAACCGGACGAAGATTATCCAAGCAGACCTGGGCTATCACTCCTAAAATACGGGAAGTTGATCAGTTTCTGCTGAATCATGAGAAAGCCAGGATAAATATGCGAGAGATACATCCAGAAGTCTGTTTTTGGGGGCTGGCGGGTGGACGACCCATGAGCTACAACAAGAAAAAACCATCTGGAGCCAACGAACGACAACAAACGCTCAGATCTATTTTTCCGCATACAGACAGCTTGATTGCTCAGGCATTTGGTAATCCAAATTTTAGAGCCAAAGTAGGAAAAGACGATATACTCGATGCCATGTCGGCAGCCGTTACCGGACTAGCATTCGGCAAAAATCTCAGTTCCATACCGGTGGTGCCTGAGTTTGATGAATACAATCTTCCGATGGAAATGGTATTCCGAATGATGCAGTAATGGCTTTTCACACGGCTTCTCATAAGGGGCCGTGTGAATTCCAACTTTGAAATGTCAGCAAAAAAGGGATAACCCAAGATGCCTACATGCCGGGGTAATCGTGGAAATCTCATGCAGCACTGGGTTTTGTGCAAACTCATCGAGGTCATGAATAGAAACTCTTCTGAGGATACGCATCTATTCTACATAGATGCGTATCCAATGGCTCCTTGGGCCAAGATATTGAAAAATGCTGGCGCGAGCCTACGCAACCTGAATTCATTCATATTAGGGACGGACTGCCCGGCTCAGGATCAATTTATGAAACTGCTTGGGACGAACTTGTTCAGAGTCACTCGGAACCGGATGAATATCCTTCATCCCTTGTGTTTCTTGAACATCTCTGGAAAGGACGCCTTTCGGTCTGCCTATCGGAAATCGACGAGGAAACTTATAATGAAATTGACAAATGGATAAATGCCCCAGAGCGGACTAGCCGATTCGAGAATAGAGATATTCACCATCAAGACTGGAGGAAAGGTCTCAAACAGTGCCGGTTGGGTATCAATGCGGATTTGGTCTTCATGTCCTTTGATCCGTATATTTATGATCGGCACTGTGTTCGAAATACAGAGGCGGGGAACATGTACCAATACGATCTCAGAACGATAATGCAAATATCCGACAGATGGAAATGCCCTGTCATAATGCAGCTTTCTACTTATTCAGCTCGCGGCAACGCTCAAAGAGAAGTGCAGGCTCAAATAACGGAATATCTGGTGAGGAAGGGAAAATTCTCTAAGCCGGTTATTTTCAGGCCACTTACCACTAGGAGAAAGGCTGACAACCAGATGATGTCCTTGGTTTACACACGTAATTTGCAATTCCCTGAAGAAATTGAAAGTCTCAGAAAGTGTTTCATCGACTGGTTGTTTAAGCAAAGAGCCGATTCTTGTTCCTGACAATTAGCGGTGGTCCACTACACTTCCCTTCTCACAGTCCGACACTCTGTGAAATATTCGCTGACGTCAGCCACGTATCCCAGGCCATCCCGATTTTCCCGTGCAAACAGTTCAATTTTTGGACATGGGAAAATAACCTGAGCCTTGGAGCCTGGATTTCGGTTCCCTAAGATGCGTTATCTGAGGCAATTTAGGTGTGGTTTACTACGTTGAAAGGAACGAAATTGTCCCACAGAGCATTTTTGAGGGGAAAAGGGACGGTCGTCCTGCTTTAATATGGACGAGACCCGTCGGCAAGTTCTCCGAAGGTTGAATATCATATGAAATGTCCACCGGCATCACTCAAGGAATGATGCGAAGCGGTAAACAACCAAGGAGGCTTTCGAACTTGGGGTGTGCTGTCTCGTACAGTCCTTCGGATAAGATTCATAAAGCCACTTATTCGGCTTGATTCAGAGCGGACCAGCAAGAAGCGACCGAAGACGGGCAGTTAAGGCTTTCACTCAGCTCGGTCACGAAGCATCTTTAGGGTGCTTTTGTTGAAGTGGTAATCCTTGCCCCCCCGGATCCGTCTTCCTTCACTTAAAGAGCGAACTATGCTTGCCAGGTCATTAGCATGATCCGGTGACCAGCCGTTTCTCACGGCCCACGCTCGAACCGAACTGGGCTTTTCAAGTCTCATATGTTTGTTCAGGTATCGTAGCAGTCCGACGGCGAAGTCATGATCTCTTGGATGCGAAAGCCCTGTGGAGAGGTTTATCTTTTCGGTTATCATTTTCAGAGCTTCTGCAAGTATTGGATTCTCTATTAGCTTTTCCGGCTGTGACGACTTCTGCCCATAGATCGAAGGGTTCCAGGTGCGTATCCAATAAGATATGTCATCCATAAGATCGGGAGCCACGACGACGGCTCGCAAATCAGCCAGGCGGTCAATTTGATCGAGCATCTGCTGGTATGCGAAAACCGCAACGACAACATTAGCCTTCCAGACATTCCGAATCGTTTGGACACTCTCCAGCCTTAGATCGCAGATTCCTTGAAGACGAACCATGCCTTTCTTCAAGAGAATGTCCATCGCCTGCTTCCCCAGGGCGGTTTCAACCCCTGAATACCTTTCCTTCTTGGGAACTAGGAGTATGACCTCGCCAGAACAGTTCAGCTTCTTATAGATTTCCGAGGCAAACACCAGTGCTGTCTTGATGTACTCACTTCCTCGCTGGTAATCGGGAGGAACGACGCATCTCAATACTTCCTGTGACATCCTGTACTCCGTTCATAAAATTAACGGTCTCATGATCTGTAATTAGGCAATGAGAAGACTTCATGCCGGACATTCACCCCAGAGGACATATTCGGTGAGCAGTAGACCGCGATTCTATGTAGACGATTCGCATTCCATCAATTTTCCTGTCCTCTCACACGGCCAGAGTACTCAATTCTCCGACCAGCTTTTGCGGATCCCTACAAACATGAAATGCCCAGGTGCCTAGTTGACCCCAGTTATTTACTGCTGATACCCATCTTTTCGCAGAATTGTGCTTCGCTCTCGTTTGATCATCCTCATAACCTTTAATTTCAAGTATTACAGTTACTTCGTTGGATAATTTTACCAGGAAGTCTGGTTCATAATGGTGGTCTACACTTTGGTACTCGTAAGGAATCATTAAACCTAAATGGTCATTACGAGCATAGAATTGGACGATGCTTTCTTGTGCCGCCAATTCAAGGTTGAAAGCTGCACTGGATTCCCATGTTTCAGTGTCAAGGACAACCTGATTTATATGGCTGACAGCGGTCAGACAACAGGATCGGGTAGTTTTAAAATTCACGTCAGAAGTAGTGCCGAGAGGTTTATACCTGTTTAGAAGAGGTTATAATGGCGGTTCACCGCCGGATGTATCAGGTTCAATAGCATCCCTCAATCGCTCTACAATTCGCTTGACGTATTTTTCGAGTCCCAATTCACACGGATTACAACCCCGGAAATCAACTATCTTTTCCACGTACTCCTGAACGATATTATAAACTTGAGGGAATAATTGATGCCGAGACTGCAATCTCCATACTTTATTTTTTGAGGCAGAGGAATTTTGATGATGGGCCGAAAGCTCTTCTACAATTAGACGAGCTATCTGGAATTGGATTGTCCGAACATGGTTTTGCTGATAATAGGTGTTTCTATCCTGCTTTACCCAATCTGCTCCACGATTTTGATAATTTGGGATGTCTCGATATCCAATCGTGGGAAGAACAAATGTAGCAGTTGGTTCATAATTTGGCTCCAGAATAAGATCTTCCACAAAATCAACATCGCACCTCACTAGGTTCTTTCTCAAGCCAAACGCATAACCTTCTACCACTGGAAAACGCATTTCCATGAATGATCGTTCCGGCAAAGCCCGCACATGATTCTTGGGCTTGTCTATCGGTTCCGGTTTTTTTACGGGTCTTCCCTTAAATGGGATGACGGAAAAGGGTATTCCATACACATCCACATATTCTTCAGTCAAAAAACCCGAATCGGGGTCCGGCGTGTAGTCCATTCTCCGTAAACCTCGACCGACGACCTGCTCGCATAGAAGCTGGCTTCCAAATGCTCTGATTCCTAAGATGTGAGCAACATTGTTTGCATCCCATCCTTCAGTCAACATAGACACAGATACTACGCAACGTACATGCTCCCCTTCTTCGCCTTGTTTTCCGACTGTGGCCACGATTTTCCTTAATTGTTCAGCGAAATCCTTTTTACGTTTCGACGGATCTTCGCTCTCGGCCTCGGCAAGAAGCTTTGTATCAATGCGGACAGTTCGTGCCTCAGTAGGACTGTTTGAGAAGAATTGTGGATAAACGGAACCCTGCCCATATATAGTTTTCTTCTTTGCTTTCTTGGATCTTTTCTTGGAATTGACTTTGGAGTCCCCATTTTCATCTTCGGCAAGAACTTCGTCTACATCTTGTCGAGTAATAATTTCTTCCGTACTTTCTCCGCTTATCTTTCTGTAGAATACTTCCGCTATATCGGTGTTATCACAAACTACTATCAATACAGGTGGTACACGTTCCTGCCCCGGAGTCGCATCCAGCAAATATTGAAATCTCTCTACCCACTGGCCTGCTATTTGTTGTAAAGCCCCTTCAGCTTCACGGTAGACTACATCCGGTTTTGGTCTGCCTCCCGGCAGGAATTCCGCAGGTTGTAACTGCTTTTTTATTTCAGTCCACAATTTAAAATACTTGGGGTCGGGGCGTCCCGTTGTGTCCGATACTGGTAGACGCGGTATTTTTACAATTCCACTTTCTATGGCATCCACAAGTCCAAAATCACATATCAACCAAGGGAAAGGTCTTCCTTCAGAATATCCGCTGCCTTTGATGTAAAAGGGGGTAGCTGAGAGATCTACGCACATTGATATTCCGGGCTGACCGTGGTTGGCATTTTGGAGTTTGTCCAGACCATCAATCCAAACTGTCGCTTCCCGAACTTCCTGCTCTAATTCCTTTCGTTCTCCATTGGACATTTCTGTGGAATCTGCCAGTTTGGGACGCCAAGCATGATGCCCCTCATCATTAAACACCATTATCGGCATACGATCAAAAAGGTCTCCTAAGACTCGCTTTGCAAAAATCTCCGGCGTCTCAGGCCCCTTATCTACAACAGCATAAGTCTTGTCTCCCTCTTTGTGTTCAGATTCAGGAGCAAATTTGTGCCAGTTCATAATCAGCACTTTGCCATTTTGCATTAAAGGTCTGTAATTAACCGGCACGAGATCAAATTGACTGTAGTAATTATCCGGGTGGTCGGGACGCAAAACCTGTAATCTTTCGTAAATAGTAATACTTGGACAACACACCAGCACTGCATTAGGAAATTCTCTACTTGCTGGATTTTGGCCTCTATTGCAAAAGGCCCAAGCAATCAGCATTGCCATTACAACCGTCTTACCGGAACCAGTTGCCACATTTTGCAGCCCAAACGGCGAAGAGGGATCAAGGATTCGTCTGAGGGTTCATCAATTAGTTTGGGATAAAAGTCCGGAGATGCGACGGGAAACTCGGGTTTTTCTCCCCTCAACAATTTTTTCAGATCTTCTTCTGCCAAATCAAATTTCTTGAATCCTGTTCGCGATGATTTCCCCGGAATTCTTAATTCGCATAGATAAATGATGGTCTCAACGGCTTCTTTCTGGCAGAAGAAGAGTCTTCTTGATCTTTCTGGACTCGCCCAATGATTTAACAAATCTTGCGTAACGCGAGTGGCACCCCTGTACTTTGACTGTCTCCATTTCCTAACATCCTTACGTAGAAAATTTATGAGGGGCAGATCATCCCATTCCTCTTCTGCAAAAAGATCTATTTGACTCGAACCGGTCTTACTCGTTTTGTAATAGTAACCGGCAGGTCTTCTACCTACTTCTTTCCTGGGTTCACCTGTTTCCTTTTCGTATTTCCAGTGCTGATTTGGTTCGTCGTAAGGATTACACAGTATTGGCTTATCTACGGGCTGAACAGGAATTTCACCGTTATTTTTTGACATTTCTTATTGACCTTCACATCAAAATTTGTGAACCCGCATTACTTCGTTTCCTCGGGGATCAATTACCTTGACGGCTACTGTTTTATGTTTTCCCAGTGGAAACGGCAGCGAACGTGTTCCGCTGAATGTCTCGAAAGCTTCTTCATCAATCACACCTTTCAACGCCCGAGATAACTTGTCCCATGCCGATTTATCGGGGAAATAATCAACGGGTCAAGTCTCGTTTTGGCTCATTCTACGGAGGCTTCTTGTCGCCAAAATAGTCGTCGGCCCTGGCTCAGGCTGCCATCCATCTTGTTCTTATCAAGTCCCCCTGTTTCTCTGAGCGCTGTATCCGTTGTTGCCCGTGGACATATGAAGAATGCCGGGAGAATTCTTGACAGTCACTATTTGGACACCAAGGGGTCAGAACAGGAAAATCAGGATACCGCCTCACAAGCTTAACATCCTGATTCCCTTGTTAATTCCCTGGTTGAGATGAAGGGATTTGAACCCTCGACCCCCGCGTTGCGAACGCGAAAGCGAACCAGTTGAGCGATCAAGGACGGGTTCCTGACTTCGTCAACACCTTGTCCGCCCATTCCACCGTTATTGTGGCCAGCCGCACGGCTTCCTTTACGTCATCTTCGGATATTTCATCCCAATAGCCTGGGTATCGAGTCTCAACGGCATATGGAGTCAGATGACTCACGTCTGCAATATCTTTTGGCAAGACCAAGCCATTGTTTTCAGCTATTTCCAATAGCTCCTCGATGTCATGCGTAAGAGGGAATTCAATTGCTTGGGACAACAACAGCGCTTTGATCGATTTTTCCGCTGCCTGCTGCGCATGAAAGCAAACTTGTTCACTCCGGACAAATTTATCGCCTGCCGCCAATTGCGTCAATCGCAAATCGCTTTTCGCGTGACTCATCCACTCAGCCGGAGTACCCGGAACTTTTGCTCGCCTGTCAGGCTTCATAGGCAACCTTTCCCGTGCGCCAAGCCTCCTGATAAATAGTTCCCGTACAGTCTCTAATTTGCAACCACTTTGCCTCCGGAATGACAACGATATCCATAGGCATGGAGATCCCCCGCAATGCCCTCCGAATTCGTACACTTTCTTTTCGCGGGTCTGTAACATGGTCTCCGGTGATGACGAGCACATCCAAATCGCTGTTGATCGTCCCGAGGCCTTTTTCATAAGAACCGAACAGAATGATTTTGCGAGGCTTTCCAACCTCAACAATTTTTTGGACCGCCCTCTCGACTTTTTCAGGCGTCACTGCCCATTCGGGCCGTTGAGCGGATTTCATGGTTCCACCATTCTTGCATCATCGTTAACCTTCAGAAGTCCAAAACCATTGATGTCAGTTTGCAGACATCGTCAGTCTGAAATCACGAAATTTGAAGATCTGCATAATCCAGTGTTATCACCGGAACTCCCCTGGATTACTGTATCGATGTCCTGCTAATATTTGAATTCTGAATAACCGGCCGAACTCAGGGGGAAGTGTTGGTGGAGATGAAGGGATTTGAACCCTCGACCCCCGCGTTGCGAACGCGGTGCTCTCCCGCTGAGCTACATCCCCACAGCCCGCCAATCTACAGGGTTTATGCTCAGGTGTCAAGCGCCTGTTCCTTCGGGCAGCAATGAAGAGCGAGTGGTTTCTTGGTGGCCGTGGTGAGTGAGTTGGAGTGGAACATGGGTTTGAGGGACGCTTCAGGGCGGAGTTCCCCTTCTTCGAGAGGTGGGGCTTCGAGGGAATTGG
>JBKQRG010000342.1:0-20201 GCA_052144015.1 Desulfomonilaceae bacterium | reverse complement strand
CTTTGACTTGGACGGTGAAACCTGAGAAAGCCGAAGCGACTTACGAGCACGGATTGCTCCGAATTGAGGTGCCTTTTAAAGATCCAATGGAAGATGCGGTGAAAGTCGCCATTAAGACAGGCACGGTTGAAACTAAGACAAAAAAGATTACAGCCAAATGATCCGCCAGTGAGTTGGGTTTTTAACAGATGTAAAACAATTGATTAGGTGTTATTGATAATTGAAAAAGGGGTTGAAATATAATTTTGACGATTCAGAAGGAGCAGGTGTTGTAATGACTGAATTTAAAATTGGAGATGTTGTTGTACGTAAAAATGGTCTCGACAAAATGATTGTAACAGGTCCAGCCATAGGATATGAATATAAACATGCTTATCCATGTGTGTGGATGGATAGTAACGGTCCGAAGCACGAATGGTTTTATGAGTCAGATACTTTAAAACTATTAGAACATGCTAAAAAGTAGCCGTGCTCCGAGGAGTTTTTAAAAAATTGTGAAAGATTTTGATCCTGTTTTGCCCTGCCCCCAGAACATGTACGACATGTTAAGTTAGAATTCTGCCATTTTATGTCTTTCAGTGCAGTCGTGCCTCTGGTGCCGGAGGACGAAACTTCAATGAACTATGCCGCCTGAATGTGTTCTATTCCAGCCGCCATTCTTCAATCAACACCGGGGCCTCCTGTAAGGTATAGAAGATCTCTCCATGACCTCTCCACTTACAGTTTGTTGAATCGCCTTTAGGATGCTACCACCGATTCAGAAGTCAAGATATTCTTAAGTAATCATATAAGAACACTCAGAAAATGCTTCCCGTATCAGCATCCTACGGTTCTTCCGGCTTAAGCATACTTTAATAAATGACTTTGGTGTGCTATATTAAGACCAAAACTTGAAAATACTGAAGTTGACAATATATATCATTTAATTAAAATATAATTCAAAAATAGCAATATAAATACCTCCTAATGTGGAGGTGAAAACATGCCAACGTATGTGTATCTTTGCGAAGCCTGCAAAAAAGAGTTTTCATTGATACAGAGTTTCAACGAACACGATAAGGGTAAAGCCACATGTCCGAAATGCAAAAGTAAGAAGGTCAAACAGCAGATATCCCTGTTTATGACCAAGACCAGCAGGAAAAGTTGATTTATTTATTAGAAAAGAATTCATAAAGTCTTTAACCTTAAGTGGGGCAGCTATGGACTAATGATTGAAACCCCGTTTCTCAGAAGAGGCGGGGTTTTGTATGTCTTGTAATACTCAATAAGAGAAACCGCAAAATACCAACATTAAGGAGGGATTACTATATGCCGATATTTATGATGTTTGGCAAGTATTCCACAGATGCGCTCAAGAAGGTTTCATCGGAACGAACTAGAAAGGCTGTCGAAATTATCAAGAAGAATGGTGGAAAAGTAATATCTATGTATGCCGTATTAGGAGAACATGATCTTGTTCTTACTTTGGATTTTCCAAATGCAGAGAAAGCGCTGTTAGCCTCAGCAACGTTAAATGTACTGACGGGAATCTCTTTTGTCACATCACCGGTAGTTGATGTGGAACAGTTTGATAGATTGGTATCTGAAATCAAAGATATGTAGTTTTTTATAACCTGTAACCGGGGATAAATATTCTTTTGCCCACATCTTTTTTAAAAGACAGACAAATATGAAGATTTCATCCCGAAGCGCCAGCTCCGTGGCTACTGAATCCTAACCCAAAATGTGTTACAAGTTCTGTCGGCAGGTCAGCTTCGCGTTTTCACCTAATTTAGCGGCAAGGCACAGGAGCAAAAACTATCATGGATATAGTGATTTTCAATGTTGAGTTGGGACAGTGTATTTTCTTTTATCCTAGAAAATATGCTAAATATGGTCTGATGGTTGACTGTGGGAATACGCCAAAATTCGAACCAATAGATAAAATTCTGGAGTGGAATTGGTTACCAGAACAAACAAATGACGAACCACCAAAGCGCATCTTAAAGAATTTAATAATTACTAATTATGACCAGGACCATTTGTCAGGTCTTCCATATTTAAGGAGTAAAGTAAAAATAAAAACATCGAGACTGCCAAACAACATTTCCTCAGAAGAGATTAAGACAATAAATGCTAAAATCACGGAACCAATTAAAGAAATAATAAAACTAAAAAATGACCATACACGGAATGTTACACTTGATACGCCTTATGTGATAAACACTTTTCATTTAAATCAGTCTGATTTTCCTAACGAAGAAGTAGACACTAATAAATTAAGTCAGGTTGTATTTGTCACTTATAAGGGTACGTGTATTTGTATACCTGGGGATTTGACTTCGCCTGCCTGGGAGAAGCATTTGAAAAACACAAAGATGCAAGATAAGCTTAAAGAAACACAAATATTTGTTGCTTCGCATCACGGCAGGGATGACGGCTTTAACGAAAATGTCTTTAAATACTGCTGGCCAGAAGTTATCATTCTTTCCGATAAAGATATAACTCATAAAACTCAAGAGGGTCAGATACAAACCTATGCAGGAAAAGTAGAGGGAAATGGAATTGTTTTCAGTGGTGACGCAAGAAACCTTCGCAAAACCTTATCAACGAGAAGCGATGGTCACGTATGGATACTGATAGAAGAAGACGGCACAAGATTCTATAAAAACATCAAATCATGAAAAAAGGATTTTCATTTTATGAATCTTGCGGAATCTTTGTTTCAAGTGCGATACTCCTTTTTGCGTCACAGCTGATTATAGAACATGCATATAAGGAGGTTTTCTTATGAAAACTGTTTTGGGGTGGGCAATGGTACCTGGATTAATACCTGCTTTCTGCGTGGACTGCTGTGGCCATAGTGGCCGCATAATCTCGGAGTTATAGTTCGGCAATGAGCTCGGAAAGATTGATGTCCCGGCATCCTCTCAATAACGGCCTGAGCCTGGAGTTTTGGGACTACTCCCGGCCGATAGCCGGCGACCGCTGGTTCGTGCTCCTGGAAATCCGTATCGCCATTCCGATTCGACCTGACACCCTGCCGACAGAGCTGCGAGGGCAAGCCGACCAGGTAAAAGAAGCATTAGGAGACGAAATTGTCTTCTCCCACAAGGACGAGCGTAACTTTATTTCCGCAACGGAGGCCCCTAAAATCCTCAAGGACATGCAGAATAGGTTTTTGGACATGGCGCCCGGTTACTTTGGGCATCCTGATTTTGCTGCCAGGTTCATCCGAGGAAAATTCGCGGAAAAGCAAGAACTGCAGCGCTGGCAGCTTTTAGATACTCGACATGGCGACCATTCATGACCGATACCGGCTTCTCCCCTGCGTACTCCTCGCCACGGCGGGAAGCATAGTAAAACTTACTGAAGATGTTAATTTGCTGTGGATTGTGATTTCTGTAGTCGTTTATTCAGCACATTTCATGCTTATAGTATATCTCAAATGGTAATTCACACTTCAACGCATATAGATTATAATATTGTGAATATTGCCGCCTTGCACAACGATCAATCAAGGTGATAGGAGGTTAAATTATGACCTGGGTTAAGGACATCATTAATGAGCATGAAAAAAGAGAAGCGGACAAAATAAGATTTAGACAAGAAGCCGATGAACAAAAGGAAAGAAAGAAGGAGGAATTAAGCAAAAAATGGGAGGAATTCGTGGAAAATGTAATTCATCCGGTATTAGATAAAGTTAAGACTGACCTGAATGACAAGTCTTATCACTGTACTGTGGAAAAGATTCCCTATACAGAGGGCGGTAGTGGAACAAAGGAAATACAATTAACAACAGACATGCAAAAAAAATCACGGGGCTCGTCCCCCAATAAGGCATCAATAAGTTTTACTCAATCTAAGGATGGTTCAATTTCAATAGTAGCTGAACCCCTGAAAATATTCGAAGCGCGGTCCAAAACAACGATGAGCCTGTCTGATAATCAGAGTATATTGGAGAGTAAAATGAGAGAATTTTTGCAAAAAGTGTATCCGAAATAATTAAGGTAGACATTTTTTCGGATGGTGAACCTGCCTGCCTTGACAGGACACTCTGTTTCTTACTGAAATTGTTAGATCTGATTAACCTCTGGATATAAAATAGTTAAAGTCGTAACTATTACCTTCGCTCCGGAAATCAGAAGGCCTGAATGCTGCCCTCAGATTGAAGCATCCGGTTAAGCCGACGTTCTTCTCCTATAGTGGTGGCTGCACCGTGCCCGGGATAAACAATAGTATCATCACGTAATATCAACAATTTTTCGTGAATGCTCTGTTTCAGTTGTTTATAGCCATGACCAGGGTAAAGTCCAGGGCTGGGTATACCAATCCTATGCCTGAACAATGTGTCACCGCTGAAGACAACACCATGCCCCAAAAAACTAACACTATCCGAACTATGTCCCGGTGTATAAAGTATCGAGAAGTGTAAATCGTCAATATCTATGGTATCGCCATCATGCAGCAATATTTCAGGCTGGACGGGCAGTTCAAAGGGGACGAATACCAATCCTTTTGTTATCTGACTTACTTTACGGGACGCTTCTATATTGCTGGTATCAAAGACGGCTAATTGTGCCCTCGTTTTATTCTTAACTGTCTCAAGAGCACTAAAGTGATCAATATGCACATGAGTGAGCACAATTAAAGAAACTGATATGTTGAGTTCCTCCACAGCCTCTGTAATGTGCTTCGCTTGAACGCCAGGATCAATAATCAGACCACGCTTAGTCAATTCAGAGGCTACAATGTAGCAGTTTGCAGCAAAGAGATTACCATCAAGCACCCTGACTATCATCTTCCGGTATTCCTGAATTAGTTTTGAATTATTAATACAACAAAAAAATTACTTTTTCCTCTCAAAAAAGATCTCCTGAACGAAACATTTGTCCATATGTATATTATATCCAGTGGTCTCATTGATATCCACCTCAACAATACAAGGAATGCAAAGTATGGAAATTTTTATTCCCGATTACGTTAAGTATGGCTGCCTTCCTGGAATATATCATTGACATTTACGCAGCATTGCAGACCGGTGACTGCCTTATTGGTTTGTGAATAAATTATTGAAATATAATGGGATATGACTTGACTTTGCGTAAGTAGTAGAGTATATTCCTTCAAATTCTGTACTTTACAATGGTCTTTGGTCAGTATGGTACAGTTAAAATTGAGTTATAACAATTTGAAGTGCAACGGCGGCCACCATGCCCTTTAGAGTCTTGGTGGCTTTTTTATTTCTGTCATATTGGTAATTCGACTTTTTGTAAATTTTCTAGGAAATGAGGATACTAATTATGTCAGAAGGTAAAGTAAAATGGTTTAACGAGAGTAAAGGTTTTGGATTTATCGAGAATGATGGTGAGGATGTTTTCGTCCATTACAGCGCCATTCAAGCCGCTGGTTTCAAGACTTTAACTGAGGGCCAGTCTGTAAGCTTCGATGTTGTCCGGGGTAAGAAAGGCCCTGCAGCAGAAAACGTGAAACTCTGTTAATTAAACCTTTGGTAAAGAAGGAGGCGTTCCATCAAGACATTTTATTTTGTAGCGCCTCTCTGCTTTCAACATATTCTTTACGTTTAAGAAAGATAAGAACGGGAGCTTAAAAATGGCAAAATCCATGTACGACTTTGGCAAACGGGCGAAAGAAAAAGCAAGACAGCAGAAACAAATGGATAAGGCTTCAAGGCGCATGATGGCCAAGCAGCAAAAGGCTCATATAAAGCAAATACTCCGAACACAGACTCAGATATAGCTGAACCGAAACTAATGGAAGACAACGTCAAAAGTACTACATAGGGTCTATATACAATAACATTAATTCGGCTTTATGATGGTTGTAATGACCTTACAAAGTGAAGATGAATGTTTTTTTTGTTTCCAGAATTGTGAGCATGAAGGTGAGTTGAAATGGCTGAAGATCTTTTGAGTATGAACAAAGACATAACAGAGGCACTATCACCCGAGCTGTGTGCGAGTAAAATATTTGAGATCAGCGGCACAAAATTTGATCCTGATGCTGCTGGTGACCTGTGGCCAAGAATTTTGCAGCATAAATGGCTCATGTCCGAAAAACTCCGTCGGGATGTCGGCTTGCGGGTCGCATGCATCGATTTTCTCGAAAATATAGAGCAAGCTAATGAGGAATACATGGCCTATAAAAGGAGGGATATCCTCAATGAGATGGGGGCGCAGACTATCAGAAAAGAAATATGGGACACCATCTCCGATTCGCAGCCTCCAAAACAGTTAGTTCAGAGGAAAATCATACTTCCTTTGACAGAGCGAGATCTCTCGAAAAAGCATGGGGTTGTTCCACCCAAAACTATTATTTTTTTTGGACCTCCCGGTACGGGAAAGACTCATTTTGCCAAAGCAATAGCCGGGATTCTTTCCTGGTGGTTTATTGAAATTGCTCCAAGCATGCTGATGGTTGACGGAAGCGAAAGGGTGGGCGCTAACCTGCGTATAATAATGGAAAAGGCACGAAACCTGGAAGAAGCGGTCATCTTCATCGATGAGTTTGAAGAGATTGCGGGCAGTCGTGATGAGGCAAACCGGGTTGATAAGTCAATTACCAATGAATTTCTTAAGCAGGTGCCGCTGCTTAAAAACCAGGGGAACAATATACTCCTCATTTGCGCTACGAATTATATCAGGCAACTCGATGCCGCACTGCTTCGCCCGGGAAGATTTGATTGTATCATTCCCGTGGGTGGTTTAAACGAAGATGAGAGAAAAACTATTCTGGGGCACTACCTTTCCAAGCTTCATACAGGAGAGATCGATCTTGAGCGTATCATAAAGATGACACCTCAATTTACACCGGCTGATATGGAATATCTCTTCCAGCAAGTTGCACAGTTTACTTTTGAAAAGGAACTTGCCACGAAACGGGATTATCGGGTAACTACGGAAACTATTTTTGAAATTATGCCGAAAATCCGTCCTTCTCTGACTGACGAAATCATCACAGAGTTTGAAAAAGACAAGAGCACTTATTCCCGCGTGTAGAAGGCGTGTCTGCCGCACCATAATTTTCATGAACACGACAAGTTCTGATATAAGATTAAAAATCTTGTAGCACCGCCGGGGAATCAGGCGGTGAACGGAGAAAATAGATCTCAACCTAGATATCGGGAGAAACCGATTTACTCAACTCAGATTGATATAAGAGTTAAAGGAACAAGTCAATGAGACTTGCGGTATTGGAAACGGAAAGATGTGTCGGCTGTCAATGTTGCATGTTCGCATGCTCACGAAGGCAGGACGAGGCCGGATTAACCAAGGCCTGTATTGCCGTGAAATCCGTCGGAGGTATGAGGCGGGGTTTTACCGTCATTGTCTGCAGGGCCTGTAATAATCCGCCCTGTGCTAAAGTCTGTCCTACGAACGCCCTTGAACCAGGAAAAGAAGGTGGCGTTCGCCTTGACATGAAGAAATGCATAGGATGCGGGCACTGCCAGGATGCCTGCCTCATTGGAGCCATCTTATGGGATGATACCACGAATAAACCCATGATCTGTATCCACTGCGGTTACTGCGTCAAATTCTGTCCCCACAAGGTCTTGGGATTGAAGAAGAAGGAGGATGTGGGCCATGTTAAAAGATGATCCCCTTGCCAATATCCTTTATATAGACCTATCAAATAGAACCTTCATGACAAAGAGGAGGCCCGAACTTTTTGACAGGTATATCGGGGGCACCGGCGTGGCTATAAAGCTTCTTCATGAAGAATGTCCCACTGGCTGTGATCCCATCGGTCCGGAAAACCCGATCATATTCGCGGTTGGTCCCTTTACGTCATTGTTCCCTCTGGCCTCCAAAACAGTCGCCATGTTTAAATCTCCCCATACCGGCAACCTGGGAGAGAGCCACTGTGGTGGCAGAAGTGCGGTTGCAATCCGTATGGCCGGATACGGGGCCATAGTCTTTAAAGGTGCCAGTGATATCCCCATCTATTTATCCATTCATGGGAACAAGGTGTACTTTCGTGATGCTTCTTCACTGTGGGGGATGGGCAGTTCCGCAACCGGGCGTATCATCAGAGAGAATGAGACGGGAGGAGGCTTGCGCACAATCATGCGAATCGGCAAGGCGGGGGAAAACCTTGTTTCATATGCCAGTGTAACGACGGAGACGTATCGTCATTTTGGCAGATTGGGATTGGGCGCCGTCTTCGGAAGTAAAAAACTCAAGGCGATTGCCATCTCCGGAAAATCATCAGTGCCTGTTGCCGACACAAAGCTTTACCGAAAAATGTATGAGGAAATCTATCAGACAGCGGTAGAATCACCGGTCATGAAGAAATATCATGATCTGGGAACCGCCGAGAATATCATAGCACTGAATAAATTCGGCGGTTTCCCCACGAGAAATCTAAAGGAGGCAACCTTTGAAAAAGCGGATGTGATTTCCGGTGAGGCGTTTGCAGCGGGGTATTTAGGCAGGCGGTTGGCCTGTTCTCATTGTCCTGTGGGATGCATCCATATCGCTGCACTCAGAGAACCATATGAGGATGAACCGTATTACTATAAGACGTCCATGATATCCTACGACTACGAGCCTATATATTCATTAGGTTCCATGCTGGGTATTTCCGAGCCCGAGGGCATCTTGAAATTGATGGACAGTGTCGAGACATGGGGAATGGATGCCATAAGCACTGGTGTCGTTCTAGCATGGGTAACGGGGGCACAGGAACAGGGACTTATCTCTGAAAAAGAAACGATGGGGATTAAATTTTCCTGGGGAGATCCGGTGCCATACATAAATGCGACCAGATTGATCACTGAGCAACCCAATGAATTTTACATGGCCTTGGCAAAGGGTGTTGAATATGCGGCCTCAATATATGGAAATAGAGATTCCGCTCTGGCTTTTGGAAAAAATGAAATGGCAGGATACCATACGGGCCCCGCTACCCATGTAGGAAACTTAATCGGCTTGCGACACAGCCATCTGGACAATGCAGGCTATAGCATAGACCAGAAAGTGCTTGCCCAAAAACAAACCAGTCCCGAGGAACTTGCCGATATGCTATTAGAGGAGGAAAGATGGCGTCAGATATTATCAAGCTTGGTCGTCTGTTTTTTCGCGAGGGGAATCTATACGCCTGACATTGTGTCGAAACTGCTTCCTTTACTTAGATTCGAGTTGAAACTTGAAGACATTAACAGGATCAGTACAGAAATTTATCGCGAAAAGTACCGGTTTAAAACAAAAGAAGGATTTTCCCTGGACGAACTGCTCATCCCGAAAAGAATCTTCGAGACATCATCTCCTGTGGGAAAATTTGATGAAACATATATACGCCGCGCCATCGATCGTGTTAAAAATATTCTCGAGAAGCAGGGTGCTGATTGATACACCACGGTGCTCCAAAGATAGAGAAGAAAACGGTAGTATGAATCACTTCCCATACAGGTGCATTATACGATTATGATCATTATTGTCTCAAATAATGCCTGACAAAAAACTCACTTAGTGCTTCCTGTACTGTTGGTTTTCTGATTCAAACAACCTGAACTACGCTTCACTCGGCAATCGCCAAACAAATCGCCGAGCTCTAACTAAAAATGTGTTACAAGCTTTGGGTGCGGGTCAACGACACAACTGGTCAAGACCTGGTACATTCACAAATATGCAATCAATTAAATACATAAACAAACGGGTTAAGAGGAATGGAGCACCTTTTAACCGATAGACCGTTCATGAGAAATGACTAATCCGTACAACAGAAGGCTTCACCCCGTGAGGAGGCTTGAAAAGTGAAGGTGAGCAGCAAGGTTATCCATGAGTTCTTAATCCGTCTCAGGTCGTACCTTTCCGGAGGCGGTTTGGCGCAAAAGTTTGCCTGTTTCGAGCCGCCGCTGCGAGCGGAGTTATTCAGCGCCGATCAGATGGAGCAGCATGGCAAGACTCTCGCAGGCTCACACACGTTAAGCCCGGGACACGCGCCGGATAGGCTTCTGACACGACTGGCTGAGAATGAAGGCCTCCTGATTGGCGTCCAAAATTTGCTGACGGAGGCGGTTACGGCAAACCGCCGGATTACGCCTGCCGGGGAATGGATGCTCGACAACTTCTATCTGATTGAAGAGCAGATACGCACCGCTCGGAGACATTTGCCAAAAGGGTACAGCCGGGAACTCCCCCGCCTGATGAATGGTCCTTCGGCTGCTCTGCCGCGCGTATATGACATTGCGCTGGAGATGATCTCACATGGCGATGGACGGGTCGATCCGGAGATTCTCAGCAGATTTGTTGCAGCATACCAGACCGTCACTTCCCTGAAGTTAGGCGAATTGTGGGCAATTCCTATCATGCTGCGCCTGGCGCTGATCGAGAATCTCCGACGCATTGCCGCCCGGATCGCTACCGATAGAATCGACCGCAATCTGGCCGATTATTGGGCAGACCAGATGACGGAGAGCGCCGCGAACGACCCGAAAAGCCTGATTCTGGTGATCGCAGACATGGCACGATCAAACCCGCCGCTGGTGAGTTCGTTTATCGCGGAAATTACACGCCGTCTGCAGGGACAGGGTCCTGCCCTGTCATTGGCGCTTACCTGGCTTGAGCAGCGGCTGTCCGAGTGCGGCCAGACGATCCGGCAACTGGTGCAGGCGGAGAACCAACAACAGGCTGCCGATCAGGTATCCATGAGCAACAGCATCGGTAGTCTTCGTTTCCTGGGCGCGATGGACTGGCGCGAATTCGTCGAGACGATGAGCGTCGTCAACCAAGTGTTGCGTGAGGACCCTGGCGGCGTTTATGGCACCATGGATTTTTCTACCCGTGACCGTTATCGCCATGTTGTGGAAAAGATAGCGAGACGCAGCCGGTTTTCCGAGAGCGATGTGGCACGCACGGCGATCGAGCTGACGCATGAGGGTTCAAACCGGAAAGACGGCAATGATCGCGAGGCACATGTCGGCTTTTACCTGATCGACAAGGGATTGCCCCAACTCGAACGGGCGCTGGAGGTACGCCTTTCCCCATCTGAGTACCTTCAGAGATGGAGCCGCCGGTTTCCTTTGCTCCTCTATCTGGGCACAATCACACTGATGACGGCAATTTTCGCCGGGGGCTTACTGGCGAAGGGGCATGTCGGTGCGTTGCCGGAATGGGCAATTATTCTGATCTTACTCCTCTCAGTTTTAAGTGTAAGTCAGCTTGCCGTTGCCCTGGTTAATTGGCTGGCGACGCTCTTGGCGACACCCTATCCGTTGCCGCGCATGGACTTCTCCAAAGGGATACCGCCGGAATTCCGTACACTGGTCGTGATTCCGACGATGCTCACAAGCACGCAGAACATAGAGGATTTGATCGAGGCGCTTGAAGTACGGTTCCTGGCAAATCAAGACGCTTACCTGCACTTCAGCCTATTGACCGATTTCCGAGACGCGCAGGAGGAAACTCTCCCTGAAGACGAACCGCTTTTGCGGCTTGTCCGGCAAAGGATAGAACAGTTGAATATCAAGTACGGTCATTCCCGAGGCGACACCTTCTTCCTTTTCCATCGCCCGCGTCGATGGAATCCTCAGGAGCGGATCTGGATGGGTTACGAGCGCAAACGGGGGAAACTAGCGGCATTGAATGCTCTCCTGAGGGGTGGGGAACATGCGGGGGATCGTTTTTCCCTCGTCATCGGTGACACGAGAGTCTTATCGAGCGTGAAGTATGTGATCACCCTGGACACGGATACGCAACTGCCGCGCGATGCGGCGTGGCAATTTGTGGGCGCCATGGCGCACCCTCTGAATCGAGCCCGGTACGACGAAGATAAGCAGCGTGTCTGTGAGGGTTATGGCATCCTTCAGCCACGGGTCGCCGTAAGCCTGCCTGGCATGAACAGGTCGCGGTATGCGGCAATGTGCGGAAGCGAGCCAGGCATCGATCCCTATACGCGGGCAGTTTCCGATGTTTACCAAGACCTGTTTGGCGAAGGCTCGTTCATCGGCAAGGGCATTTACGAGGTTGATGCCTTCGAGCGAACGCTTAAAGGACGTTTCCCTGAGAACCGAATCCTCAGCCACGACCTTCTGGAAGGGTGTTATGCGCGGGCGGGGTTGTTGAGCGATGTAATGCTCTATGAGGAATATCCGCATGGCTACAATGCAGATGTCAACCGTCGGCATCGCTGGATTCGCGGTGATTGGCAGCTCCTGCGATGGTTGGTGTCGGGTGTTCCCGGCCCTGATGTGCGTCCTCAAAAGAATCCACTCTCATGGCTCTCCCAGTGGAAGATATTCGACAACCTGCGACGCAGTCTCATGCCAGCGGCTTTGACTCTCCTTTTACTACTGGGCTGGACGGTCTTGTCAGCGGCCTGGTTCTGGACCCTAGCGGTACTCGGAATCATCCTGATCCCTTCTCTGATTAACTCTCTCCTGCAAACCCTTCAGAAGCCAGACGATGTCCTTCTGAGTCAGCACCTCGATGCCAACCTGCACTCCGCCGGCCGGCACTTCGCTCAGGCGGCATTTACGCTCATTTGCCTTCCCTACGAGGCGTTTTTCAGTCTCGATGCGATTGTGCGCACGGGCTGGCGGATGCTGGTCACCCACAAGCGGCTTCTCGAATGGAGCACGTCGGCCGAACGATATGGCAGTGACCGCACGGCCCTTCGTTCTTTTTGCCGATCCATGTGGATCGCCCCGGTTCTTGCCATTGCCGCGGTTATCGATCTGACGCTTTCGAGGCCGGTGACATTAGCGGTAGCCGGACCCATACTGGGACTCTGGTTTGTCTCTCCTTTTGTCGCCTGGTGGATCAGCTGGCCGCTTGTTCGTCGCAAAGCACGGCTAACGGCTGACCAGATCACCTTTCTCCGGAAGCTTTCCCGCAAGACATGGGCCTTTTTCGAAACCTTCGTCGGCCCGGAAGATCATTGGCTGCCCCCTGACAATTTTCAGGAGTACCCCGTTGCCGTAATTGCACATCGCACGTCGCCGACCAACATGGGCCTGGCCCTTCTCGCAAATTTGTCCGCCTACGACTTCGGCTACATCTCGGCGGGACAACTCATCGAGCGTACGGCAAATGCACTCCATACAATGGAATCATTGGAACGTTACCGAGGCCACTTCTATAACTGGTACGACACGAAATCCCTACAACCTCTGCGACCGACCTACATCTCGACCGTGGACAGCGGAAACCTTGCCGGTCATTTGCTGACACTGCGGCAGGGACTGCTCGCACTTCCCGACGACCTGATTCTCGGATCGCGGGTGTTTGAGGGAATCAGCGATACCATCGGTGTCCTCAATGACATGGAAGGCAAAACCGCTTCGGACCAACTCGTGCAACTACAAAAACTACTGAAGTCCGCAATCGATTCCCCGCCCACCACGCTTTCGGCGACGCGGCTGTGCCTTGATCAGTTGGTAGCGTCCGCCGCGGAAGTGGTCACCGGCGCCAATGTTCTCGATGCTGACCCCAAGAGCCAGACGCAGTGGTGGGCGCATGCCCTTGCCGAGCAGTGCCGGGCCGCCCTCAATGATCTGACGTTTCTCGCGGCCTGGACATCATTGCCGGCATCGCCGGACAGGCCCCGCCAGATGCCGGATATCGCTGAGATCCCGACGCTGCGCCGATTAGCCAACCTTGAGACGGAATCCCTGCAAGCAATCGAAGGACGGCCAAACTCTAACGAGACATCGGAGAGCGTATGGACTGGCGAACGTCGTCATGTCATTAAGGAAGCAAGCCGATGCGCTGGAGAGAGGATTATGGTAATCGAAGGGCTGGCGCGGCAGATCGACGAACTCACCCATATGGAATACGACTTTCTGTTCGACGAGCCACGCAATCTCCTGGCTATCGGATACAACGTTGGTGAACGTCGGCCGGACCCGAGTTACTACGATCTACTGGCTTCGGAAGCAAGATTTTGCAGTTTCATTGCGATTGCGCAGGGACAGCTGCCGCAGGAGAGCTGGTTTGCTCTGGGACGTTTGCTGACCACAGCCGGTGGAGTACAGGTCCTCCTTTCGTGGAGCGGTTCGATGTTCGAATACCTCATGCCGCTCATGGTGATGCCGACTTACGAACACACACTGCTCGATCAGACTTACAAGGCGGCGGTGGCCAGACAGATCGAGTATGGGAGGAAACGCGCGGTGCCCTGGGGCAGTTCGGAGTCCGGCTACAACGCAATCGACGTTCATCTCAACTACCAGTACCGCGCCTTTGGCGTACCCGGCCTGGGTCTCAAACGCGGGCTCGCCGAGGATCTGGTCATTGCGCCCTATGCCTCTGCACTGGCGCTGATGGTAGAGCCCGAAGAGGCATGCCTTAATCTCGAGCGTCTTGCGTCTGAAGGCGTTATGGGAACGTATGGTTTTTATGAGGCAATCGACTATACTCCTTCCCGTCTGCCGCGCGGAGAATCAAGCGCTGTGGTCCGGTCTTTTATGGAACATCATCAGGGCATGAGCTTCCTCTCTCTGGCCTATGCGCTCCTGGACCGTCCGATGCAGAAGCGATTTGAGTCGGAACCCATGTTCCAGGCGACCATGCTGTTACTCCAGGAGCGAATCCCCAAGGCGACGGCATTCTACGCGCGCACCGCCGAGTTCTCCGAGAGCCGTACAGCATCCATAGGCACTGAGGCGCCGGTGCGCGTGTTCGGCAGCCCGGACACGCCAAAACCGGAAGTGCACTTGTTGTCAAACGGCAGATACCACGTGATGGTCACGAACGCAGGCGGCGGGTACAGCCGCTGGAAGGACATCGCCGTCACCCGCTGGCGCGAAGATAGCACCTGCGATAATTGGGGCACCTTCTGTTACATCCGCGACGTGACGAGTGGGGAATTCTGGTCAACGGCCTATCAGCCGGCGCTCAAACAAGCGGATACTTATGAAACGATCTTTTCTGAGGCGAAAGCAGAATTCCGTTGCCGCGACCATGACCTCGATACGCATACGGAAATTGCCGTATCGCCCGAGGATGACATCGAATTGCGCCGCATCACCATCATCAACCGTTCCGGGAAACGCAGAGCGATTGATGTCACGAGTTATGCGGAGGTCGTCCTCGCCTCGCCGGCGGCGGATGCGCTGCACCCGGCGTTTAGCAATCTCTTTGTTCAGACCGAGATCCTCCGCCGGCAGCGTGCGATTCTCTGCACGCGCCGGCCCCGCTCCCAGGGCGAGCACGCTCCTTGGATGTTTCATCTGATGGCCGTGCACGGGGCGGACCCCGGAGAAATATCTTATGAGACAGACCGCCTGCGGTTCATCGGCCGCGGAAATACAGTTGCCTACCCGCAAGCGATGCGTGATGCATCGGCCCTCTCCGGCAGTGAGGGCTCTGTGCTGGATCCGATCGTCTCGATCCGTTATCGAGTCACGCTCGATGCGGAAGAAACGGCAACGGTCAATATTGTCTCAGGCATCGGTGAGACTCGCGACTCAGCCTTAAGCCTCGTCGGGAAATACCAGGACCGGCGTCTCGCGGACCGAGTCTTTGATCTGGCGTGGACACACAGCGATGTCTTTTTGCGGCAGATCAATGCCACGGAGGCCGACGCGCAGCTCTACGGAAGCCTCGCCGGCTCGCTGATCTATGCCAATGCTTTGGTACGCGCCGATGCGAGCGTTATCATCAAGAATCACCGCGGGCAATCGGGTCTCTGGGGCTACGCCATTTCCGGCGATTTGCCGATCCTACTCCTGCGGATTGAAGATCCGGCCAATATTGACTTGGTGCGTCAACTCATACAAGCCCATACGTACTGGCGCTTGAAGGGACTGGCGGTGGACCTGGTGATCTGGAACGAAGATCACGCCGGTTACCGGCAGCTACTCCACGATCAGATTATGGGGCTTATTGCCGTAGGCGTCGGAACCAACGTGACGGATCAACCGGGCGGTATTTTCGTAAGGCCTGCGGACCAGATATCGAACGAGGATCGCATCCTGCTCCAAACGGTCGCTCGCGCCATCGTCACCGACAGCGGGGGGACGCTAGCGAACCAGATCAACCGTAGGAGCCTCGTGGAATTAACTATGCCGCTCCTTATGCCGACCCGTACTCCCCGTGGCGCCCCCCCGACAGTTGCCGCCTTGCCTCGCCACGATCTGCTGTTTTTCAACGGACTTGGCGGATTCACCCCTGATGGCCGCGAGTACATCATTACAACCACGCATGATCAAGTGACACCGGCGCCATGGGTGAATGTCCTGGCGAATCCGCACTTCGGAACCGTCATCTCGGAGAGTGGCTCTGCATACACCTGGACCGAGAATGCCCACGAGTTTCGCCTCACTCCCTGGTATAACGATCCTGTGAGTGATACGAGCGGGGAAGCGTTCTACCTCCGCGATGAAGAGCGCGGCCATTTCTGGTCTCCCATGCCGCTGCCCAGCCGCGGGACAACGCCTTACGTCACCAGGCACGGATTTGGCTACACCGTCTTCGAGCACACAGAGCGTGGCATCCGCTCCGAGGTATGGGTTTACGTGGCCAAGGACGCATCAATCAAGTTTACGGTATTGAAGGTAAGAAACGAGTCAGGCAGATCACGCCGGCTCTCTGCTACCGGATATGTGGAATGGGTTCTGGGAGATCTGCGGCCCAAGACGACCATGCATGTGATCACCGAAATTGACCCCGTGAGCGGGGCGCTTTTCGCGCGTAACCCTTACAATACGGAATTCCCCGACCGGACTGCCTTTTTTGACGTGGACGAAGCGACCCAGACGGTAAGCGGCGACAGGACTGAATTCCTGGGACGCAACGGCACGCTCGCGAGTCCGGCCGCGATGACCCGGATGCGGCTCTCCGGCAGGGTTGGGGCGGCCCTGGACCCCTGCGCCGCGATTCAGGTTTCTTTTGAACTGGCTGATGGGCAAGAACGTGAAATTGCCTTCAGGCTCGGCGTAGGAAGGGATACCGATGACGCCGGCAACCTAGTGCATCGATTCCGGGGATCTGCAGCTGCGCGTGGCGCGCTCGAAACCGTCTGGCAATACTGGCAGCATACGCTCGGTGCAGTGAACGTGGAAACACCCAACCAGTCCCTCAACATATTGACCAACGGCTGGCTCTTATACCAGACGCTGGCATGCCGCCTGTGGGCGCGCAGCGGTTACTACCAGTCCGGGGGCGCCTTCGGTTTTCGCGATCAGTTGCAAGACGTAATGGCGCTCATCCACGCTGAGCCGCGCCTCGTGCGTGAGCACCTCCTTCTTGCCGCAGAGCGTCAGTTCCCCGAGGGAGATGTACAGCACTGGTGGCATTCTCCTACGGGCCGCGGTGTTCGCACACACTGTTCCGACGATTACCTATGGCTGCCGTTGGCGATGTGCCGCTACGTCCGGAGCAGCGGGGATTACGGTGTATTGGATGAGACCATCCACTTCCTTCAGGGCCGCCCGATAAACGCGGATGAGGATTCCTATTACGATCTACCCGGCCGGTCTCAAGAAGCGGCCAGTTTGTATGAACACTGTGTGAGAGCCATCCTGAGAGGTCTCAACTATGGCGAGCACGGATTGCCGCTCATGGGCTCTGGCGACTGGAACGACGCCATGAACATGGTAGGTGCAGATGGGAAAGGCGAAAGCGTCTGGCTGGGCTTTTTCCTGTATGATGTGCTTATGCAATTCACTGAGGTTGCCCGCAGGCGTGGCGATCTACCCTTCGCCGAACGGTGCGAGGCCGAGGCGGCTCAGATGGGCCGGAACATCGAGCAGCATGGCTGGGATGGCGGGTGGTACCGCCGCGCTTACTTCGACGACGGCTCGCCGCTTGGCTCGATGAGTAACCCCGAATGCCGGATTGATTCGATTGCGCAAAGCTGGTCTGTTCTCTCCGGCGCAGGTGATGCCGAACGCGCGCGCACGTCCATGGAGGCGGCGGATCAGCTCCTTATCCACCGGAACCAGGCGCTAATCCAGCTCCTGGACCCGCCTTTCGACAAGTCTGATTTGAATCCCGGCTACATAAAGGGATACGTCCCCGGCGTACGAGAGAATGGCGGACAATACAACCATGGCGCGATCTGGGTGGCGATGGCCTTCGCTCAATTGGGCGACAGCCGGCGCGCCTGGGAACTGATGGCCATGGTCAATCCGGTGAACCGTGCGAGGTCTCCTGAGTCGATTGCGACTTACAAGGTGGAACCCTACGCCATCGCGGCTGACGTTTATGCGCTCCCACCGCACACCGGCCGCGGCGGATGGACGTGGTACACAGGTTCGGCTGGCTGGATGTACCGGCTGATCGTGGAATCACTCCTGGGCCTGAGGCTGGAGGTGGATAGACTGAGTTTCACACCCCTCCTCCCGGCGGATTGGGGAGGCTTCACGGTGCACTACCGTTATCGGGAAACGGTCTACCACATCGCCGTTCTGCGCAGGCAGCTTGGCGATGGCGCAACGGGTGTGACCGTCGATGGCGTCCCGCAACGGGATGAGACGATTTCCCTCGTTGACGACCATAAGGAACACGCAGTCGAGGTGAGAATACCCGCTGACGGAATTGATTGATAAAAACTACCTTATTTGTGGTTGGAAAAGTAGAAAAAAGGCTTTGTGTCAATGAAAAAATGACCATATGTTGGTCATTTTTTATTGACACACAAGGCCGCCCATCGTACGCTTCTACTTGTGAGGCGGAGAGATTCGGGGGACATTTGAAATGAAGGCGAATTAGGGTCCAAGGACATGATTCAGGATCATCTTGACAAGATTGAAGAGAGGCTGAAGCAGAGCGAAGCGGTCAAAGAGAGTGACAAAGCAGAGCTGTTGACCCTCCTGACGACCCTGAGGACGGAAATTGCCGACCTTTCCCAGACTCACTATGAGCAGGCGGAAAGCATAACAGGATTTGCCGAATTATCAACCCGCGAAGCCACACGCAGTGAAAAAAATCCGGAGCTCCTCAATTTGTCAATTGGAGGTCTGGCCTCATCGGTTAACGGCTTCGAAACATCTAATCCAAGGCTAGTGGAGATTATCAATACCTTCTGCGCGATGCTCTATAATCTAGGGATATAGAGTCCATGCTCCGGCCACCTATTCTGTGTCGTGTTCACACTTCTTGATCAAAATGTTTTATACTTAAACTCTTTTCACATAAAAATTACCTGCGAGCAAACTTCAGAGCGCCTGAGGGGAATTTCATCAAGATAAGGAGGTTGAGTATGGCCAAGAGTTACTATGCAATTCTCGGCACTTCTTCCGGCGCGAAAGCAGACGAAATTACGGCAGCATACCGTCGCCTTGTAAAAGAATTCTATCCAGACCGCTACTCAGGTGGAATTCATATATTTCAGCAAATTCAGGAAGCCTACTCCATATTAAGCGATGACCAGGAACGACGACAATACGATCAAAATTTAATAAACGCAAAGACAAGAGCACCTGTCAGGCCCAAGTTTTATCCAGAGCCAGAACCTCTTATTCCTGAGAAACAGCCAACTAATATTGGTAAAATCTCGCTTGTAAGATCATTTCAGACCTTTACGCCATCATTCGACGAGATATTTGATTGGTTGTGGACCAATTTTTCCACTCTCAATTATCCCAAATCCGGGCGGGTACAAAATCTAACACTTGAGGTTCATCTGACAAATGAGCAGGCGCTTTCTGGTGGAAATGTCAGGGTCATGGTTCCAGTAAGAGCCATCTGTAAAATATGCCGAGGATATGGCGGTGTGGGGCCTTATGAGTGCTTTCGATGTGCCGGTGAAGGCGCAATTGTTGGTGAAGTACCTATTTCAGTAGCATTTCCTTCGGGTCTGAAAGAAGATCATGCTGTGATGATCCCTTTAAACCGATACGGCATTAGGAACCTTTACTTGACTGTACTTTTTCACCTAACCGACGTTTATTAATAACTTGGGCTGCCCGCCGAAACATAAATACCGAACCAACAGGATAGATGTGCATACATAAATGAAATGAGAATCTACTGCCATAATAGCCGAAATAAGGGAGATAGTAATTGTAACACTGACACTGGGCGCAGGCGTCTATGTGTGGAAACCTATGTGATTCAGAGAATTGATATCTCTATGAGAAAGGAATTGGACAGAAAATATTCAAAGACACTTCCCAACAATACAAATTTGTTGTAGCGTTTCAAAGGAAAGTGAACAGATGAAGCGTTCCGAGATGAGATTGGAAACGTCTTAGTGTTGAAAGAAGCGAAGGTTTAAAAAATGCCGGAAAGCGATATTGAATTTGAAGAATTTGA
>JBKQRG010000341.1:0-9742 GCA_052144015.1 Desulfomonilaceae bacterium | reverse complement strand
TGGCATTCAAAGCATTTCTTTACTTCCTGACCTTCCTGCCACACGTTCTTACCATCTTTGAACTCATGGTGACACTCAATACATTTCTGTTCTTTATGTTTGGTGTGCGAAAAGGTCACCGGGCCCTTCTTCGGTTCCTTGAACACGTCCTTACTGTGGATAACAATGTCCTGCTCCGGAGCTTTGCTAGCTGCATAGACCAAGGTTACCACTGCAATAAAGGCGGCGCACAATACGAGCGCAATTAAGAGCTTTGTCCTGTTGCTCATAAAATCCCCTCCTCTATTCAATAAATAAATATCTAAACTGGGCGCCGAGGAACCCGGCGGGACTTCCGACCATTAAGTTAATTTGATACCATATCGAGTCTTATTGTTTCAAACTTTTTTTTCCGATTCTATTCCAAGCGCCTTTAGTTCATCAATTACACGCAACACTAGTTCATTCACTTTTGCTGCTATCTTTTCTGTTAAATCAACTCCGAAAGGTTCAATATCTGCCGGCTCGATGCCGATTACTATAACATTCCGAGGTCCCATTTCGAGGAGAGCACAATAATTCAAAGCCTCTACAAGATCGCTGTCATGGGCCGACTGTTTGACCCTGAGTCCTTTGGGAAGTTCGTCTTTTGTCAGCCGATACATGGTTCCCGGTTCGCCTCCGCCCAGAACCACATCAACAACAATCAGCTGGTCTGCTTCCTCAAGCGTCGAAAGCAACCATAGCCCCTGAGTCCCGCCGTCAACCACACGTACGTTTTCAGGCAGGGTATATTGGCGCTGCAATTCCTCAATCACACGCACGCCTACGCCTTCATCCTTCAGCAGGATATTACCCACTCCTAAAACGACGATTCTGTCTTTGCTCATAATTACACTGCGCCTATTGTTCCTTGCTGTTATGAAACGTCGATAAGAGGAACTCACTCCTTAAAAAAAGGCCCCTTTATCTTTTAATCGCCCGAAATCGGACCTAACCATCGATTCGAGCTGATAGGAGGAGACTCATTATGCCTGTTTTCCATCCACGTCGTGGAGGCTCCGGCGAACAACTCTTCTGAGCGGAAACAGAGTCTCTCCCAGGCCGCAGTCATTCAGGTATTTTACGAACCGGCTAGGGTTTTTCCGCCATATACCAACCAACTGCCTCCAATATTGCGCTCTGTACTTAGGACGAATCCCCTGTTTCCATGAGAGCCGCAAAAACCGATACAGATCCTGGGCAATCTGCCAAAGTGAAGGTCTGGCTTGTTGTTGAACAGAGTCAGCTGAGCGCTTCTTTTGCCCCATGGCTGCTCTTGTCGGCCGCATCTTCAAGAAGAAGCGGTAAGCGCGTTCAAGATAGTGAGACGGTTCGTACAGATAATCCCATGCAGCGAGGTATTCAGCTACGATTTCGGATTCAGGGCGACTGGTGATGAAATTAGGACGAGAACCGGATGTATTCCCGGTAGTCTTGCTTTCCAGAAGCCTCCCCTCCCCTTTAAGGCGATGCCACAATCTTGTATTTGGTAAAGCATGCAATATATTCAACGCCACCATCGGAATACCGGCTGAATCCACAAAATCACAAATTCTTTCTCCGGCGCCCTTTTGTTCGCCGTCGAATCCGATGACAAAGCTGGCCACTATTGAAAGTCCGTTGGCATTTATGTTGCTGACCGACTCCAGAAGGGGATTTCGAATATTCTGGAGCTTCCTGTTTAAGGTCAAGACCTTTTCGTCAGGAGATTCCAAGCCCAGAAAAACAGTGTTGAAATTTGCCGCGGTCAGGCGATCGATCAAGTCCAAATCCTGGCCGAGGTCCACTGAAGTTTGCGTCCAGAACGAAAATGGATAGCCATGAGCCTCCATCCAGGGAGTGAGCTTCTCGAGAATGGCCTTGGCATGGGTTTTGTTTCCAATGAAGTTATCGTCAGTTATGAAGACTTCTCTTTTCCACCCGAGTCGATAGATTGTCTCCAATTCCTCGATGAGCTGGTCCGGCCTTTTGTACCTGGGTTTTCGGCCGAAAAGATTCACAATGTCGCAGAACTCGCAATCAAATGGACACCCGCGAGACGTCTGGACTCCCAGAGCAATGTAATCGTCAAAATTGACAAGATCGAACCGCGGCTTAGGGGACTCGTGCATGTCGGGTTTTTCCGTATTTTCAATGACTCCTGTCGTTTGCCCATTCTTCAGTGCTTCCAAGAAAACAGGAATGCTGCTCTCTCCTTCGCCCTTGACTAGAAAATCGCTGCCCGCTTCCAAAACTTGGTCCGGGAGCGAAGTGGCATAGGGTCCTCCCGCCACGACCAGTTTGCCTCTTGCCTTGGCTTCCCGGATCAGCGCAAACTGACTGTCTCGTTGGACAATCATCCCCGATAGCATGACCATCTCGGCCCAATCCCAGTCAGCCACGGTTACTTCCCGCGCATTGCAGTCGATCAGGCGCAAATCCCATTCTTCAGGCAATAGGGCCGCCATAGTAATTAGACCGAGCGGCTGGGTCAAAGCCTTGCGGCCCAAAGATTTACATACCTCCCGAAAAGTCCAGAACGATTCGGGCGATTTAGGATTTATCAGCAATACTCTCATGCGTGAGATCCTATTAATCTGAATTCCTGCTCATTCCAAGCTCATGGCCTTTTCAGGACAGATTTCCTGGCAGCAAAAACAAGTGATACAACTGTCCGGATCCACTGTAGGCACTTGGTCACACATGGACAGGGCCGATACCGGACACTGATCCACACAAGTCCCGCACCCCGTGCACCAATCGGGATTAGCTTTCGGCCTAACCAGTGTTCTATTGCGTATCAATTCCTGAACAGGTTTATTGTGGAAAATAGCTTCACCGCCCAGAAGAGGCAATTTAAAATCGGGAATCTGCTTCAACTCACCAATTATTTCAATCGAGTTCAGGTCATAATCCCCTAAACCCTCTTCCTTTGCTTTTTGAAGAAATCGCAACAGACCCGGTTCCAAGCCCATCATTCTTGCCATAACCGAGTCCAAAGCTACCGCGTTATCCGAGGCTAAAATCAGGCCGATATCCCTGACATCCGGACAAGCCGGGCCGTTGCCTTCCATCCCAACCACAGCATCCACGAGAAACATGTGAGGAATTCTAATTCGAAATACGTCAATCAACATTTCGTGGAAGCGTTCAGGATTCCCGGCCGCCCTATGGAGCTTGGCTTTCTGCGCTCCGGGTAAAAAACCGTAACAGTTCTTGATGGCTCCGGTCATTACAGTTAAGCCGTGTGTTTTGAATTTCGGCAGGCTAATAATAACATCTGCATCCAGTACGATCCGCGAGACGCTGACCTTGGGCACGAACGCCGGATTGAAATCCACAGCTTGGGCATCATTCCCTATATTTTTGTAGTGCCCGAGAGCCGCATCCGTAAGACCAGTTTCCATGAAGGTTTGCTCATTTGCTCCATAGTTGAAAAGACCTGGATTATCACCTACTACGATGGATTCCGGCTTCAGCGTTTCCACTTTTTCCACAACCGCGCGAAGCACGGCCGGATTTGTTACAATGGCTTCTTCCGGCTGAGAAGCCCGGAGCACGTTGGGGTTAATGAACACGGTTTTTCCCTGCAAGTTTAAGGGGAAAAGCTCAAACGCCCTATCAACGGCAGATCGGACGTTTTCATACGTCGCAGGATGAATCATTACTTTTGGCATTGTCTTCGCCTCATTATTGATGTGAAGCTTCCGAGGAAGCTTTTTCTGAAAACTAATCTCCCCAAACCGGTCCTGAAAAGTCTAACATCTTGATGTATAGGCGAGCAAGACCTTGATCATCGAAGGCCGGCAGTCCCGGTCGCCTGCTCTTCTTGAAAGCTCTTGGGACCAGGATATTTCCACCAAAATACAACGAATTAAGAATTGCATTGAATTCTCGCGATCCTAGTTCTATCGTTGCCTACGTTCTATTTTCCCTCGCATGTGCCCAAACCTTCGAATTCCTATAGGTTTCGCGCGTGTTTTATGACGAGTAATTTACCTGTCTTGTAAGAGGAGATCGGTCGAGAAGAAGCGGTGTCCGGAAGGTCTGGAGTCTCACTCAGTAGGGCCGCGCTCGACCTCATGTGCTGGGGAATGCCTTATTGTGCGCCTTGACCAAAGCAATCGCAGGCCCTTAGTGACCCCTATGTTTATTTTCGTTTCAACCAGAAGTCGAATGACCTGCCCGGCACAAAAATGTCGACTCCGATGGAAAGCTCGGTCAATGCATTCTTTATACCGTGCGGCTCGTTCGCAGGTAGGTACGCTGCATCCCCCTCGTTAAGCTCTTCTGACCCATCGTCGGTGGTAATGATCATCCTGCCCTTCAGCACAATCGTTACCTGGGCGCTGGGATGTTGGTGTCGAGGAGACGCGTGCTCCGGAGGCTTGACAAAGTACTCCACAGACACGTCCGTTTCGCCGCATAGACTTACACGTTTCCAGTCTTTCTCAGGCTCGTAAGTCTCCGCCTTGTCAAAACGAATTACTTTCATCTGATCTCCTTCTTTTTGGGGGCTGCGGTGCGCACGACCGCCCTTCCAGCCAATTCCGGGCTGCCGTGAGGATACTATCACGCGTGCGTCAGGTAGATCAAAAGTCAGACGCGTTGAATTCTAGCGTTTGAGCGTGGAAAAGTCTAATCGGCGAATACGCGCGGCCTCCTCCGGCGCTCTACCCATTTTTTTGCCACGAAAGCGGCAAGGACAACGACCCCGATCACGTCCGTTTGCCAGGTTGGATAAAAAAGTAGGACCGCACATGCACCGACGACGATCCGCTCGAAGGTGGATATGGATAGGTCTTTCATGAGATATCCGACTACGGCCACATTCAGGAAAAAGACTGCCAAGATGGAGAGGAGAAATCGCATGGCGATTTGAACTACCGCCTCACCCACAGGGAGCGTCTGGAGGGCAGTTAAGATCAAGAGGCTGCTCCCGCTGAAAGACAGGATGAAGGTGATCCCGATCAGATACTTCGGTAAGGCGACCCGAGCAGCGTAAACGCCGGTCTTGAGGGGGTCGGTCCCAAACACCGAGGCGGCGGCATAAGCTGAAAGGGCTACTGGTGGAGTCACCTCCGCCAGCACAGCATAATAGAAGAGAAACATATGGGTGGCCAGAAGCGCTGCATTCTCGGGGATCCCGTTCATCACGGCCAGCTTCTGTATGGCGGGCGCGGTGAGGGCGGAGGTGAGGACATAAGTGGCTATGGGAGGAACACCCATCCCCAAGAGGATGCTGAAAAACGCTGTAAACAGTGTCGCAAACAGGAGGCTGCTTCCGCTCGCGTTCATGAGAAACAGGGAAAACTTTGAGGCAAGCCCGCTCATGACCATCATGGTCATGATCATATTGGCCGCGATGACCGCGCTGGCTATAGGGAGAAGGAAGATGATACCCTCGGATAGGGCATCGAACAGGCTTTTTACAGGGGGTCTGACGCTCTTGTCCGCAAAGGCGAAGATCACGAAGAGCGCGGCCGCTAAGCTCACGGTGACGCTGATGGCGTAGCCTCTGTAGATCATCAGGATGATTAACAGGATCGGCACAAATGAATAGCAGTAGCGTTTTAAGTAGGAAAAATCGATATCCGAGCTTAGCGTCGTCTGCGGAAGCTTGACCTTCCTCACATAGAGTTCGTTATAGGTGACAATCCCGAAAAGGTAAAGGAGCATCGGTCCGAGGGTCATGACAATGATCCGGGAGTATGGGATCGACAATAGCTCGACCATCAGAAAGGCGATAGACCCTAGGACCGGCGGGGTGATATAAGCGATGGTCCCCACTGTGGCGACGATTCCTGCGGCGTAGTGAATGTCATAACCTACTTTCTCGTAAAGAGGCTTTGTGAGAGTGGCCACGAACTGGGTGTCTGCTGCGCCCGAACCGGAGATCATACCCATGAGTACGGCCATGATGGAACTGGCCCTCCCAGGGGAGGCAGGGCTTCGCCCTACGAAGAGGAGCGCGGTGTTCGCTATGATCTTCCCGTAATTCATCCTGGAAATAATGGCCCCGAGAGTGGTGAAATAAATAAGGTACTTAACCGATACCCCGGTAATCGTGCCGAAAATGCCCGCCTCTGTCTCGCAGTACATCTTGCCCAGGAGCATGTCGAGATCAAAGCCGGGGTTGGCCCACGTGGGCGGGAGGAGGTACCCGTAGAGGTTGTAGAGGAAGAAGATCATCACAATGATCGGCATGATTGGACCGCTTAACCGGAAGATGACCCCGAGCACGAGCAGCACTTCGCTCAAGGACATCACCAGATCCCACGGTTCGGGGGTGATGGCTCGATAAATCAGCTTCTCGTAATGGATGACCAGATAGAGAAATGGGAGAAAGGTCAGCGCTGCGCATATAATGTTCGCCGGCCTCTGGGTTAAACGGATCATGGGGGGGATCATGGTGCACCCCCATATGAATACCCCAAAAACCCTTAAGGGGAGGGGGATCGACAACTGAACGAACTGATACAGGATCAGGCCGGTCAGGAAGGCGAGCGGGAGGCTTCCGCCGATGTTTCTGTCCTTTGTTCGTACAAAACTCACCAAGTAGCCGATCAACGAGATTAGAAATACGTGGGTTGCCCTCTGGACCTGCGTCAGGTCCAGAACGGAAGAGTGGAACTGCGAGAACGGTAAGTAAGGATGAACGACGAGGTAGAGATGATAGAGGGTCCCCACGATCGCGACCCCGTATACCAGTTTCTTGACTATCTTTTCCATAAGAGCCTCACCTCCAAGCAACCGTCTTTCACGTCGAAATTGTAGAAGCCCAATGTCAGCCTTATCCCCTTAACGGAGCAGAACCGTAACGTATCCGTGGAGTCCTTGGCGATAACCTCTTTCAGGTTATACAACCCGTTCGTGTAGTAGTCTTCCGTTGTTTCGTCCGTGCTCACCACAAAATCATGGAAGAGCCCGCCTATCCGAAAATGAATGGCAACCGGTCTGTTCGTGACCGAGTTTACAAACTGGATTTGACCGGACTGCCAGCGCAGAAGCACCAGCAATCTGGAATGGTCTTCAGTCTTTACGACGGCAGGTTTGAGACCGGAAACGAGGCACATCAGCAGAAGGCCGAGCGTTACACAGTATTTGGCCATGCATCGTCTCTATTTCACCAGACCTTTCTCCTTGAAATACTTGATCGCGCCGGGATGGAAGGGAATGGCGGTTTTGCCGACAAACTTTGCGGTACTTTCCAGTGTGGTGTCCTGAGCAGCCTTCACTGAGGCACGCAGGGTATCGAGGTTTTCAAAGACCGCCCTGGTCGTTTTGTAGGCCAAGTCCTCAGGAGTAGATGCGGGGCACATGAACATGTTCCAGAATGCAAGGGTGGGGGTATCGGTGGCTATGTCATAAGCCGCCTTCGGAATGACCATCAAGTCGCTCAAGCCTGGAAACTCCTTTTGGAATTCGGCCACGGCCGGATCCGTTTCAGGAAGTGGCACGATAACGAGCTTCGTCCCTGTGCGTTTCAGGGTGTTGGACGTCTCCACGATGGAGCCGGTGGGCAGACCTCCGGACCAGACGTAGGCATCGATGGTCCCGCTGGTGAGGGCTTCGTCTGATTCCTTGGCCCCAAGCTTTTCCCACTTTTGAAATTTCTTGGGATCGATTTTGGCCGCTTCGAGCAGGTTAAGAGCAGTGAATTCTGTCCCCGAGCCCGGTGCGCCTGTGGAGACCCGCTTTCCTTGGAGATCCGAAAGCTTGGTTATCCCGGTTTGATCGGTCGTGATGATGTGCAGGTAGTTGGGATACATCATCCACAGGATCGCGGCCTTGGCAGGTTTTTCCGTGAACTTTTCATGGGTTCCCTTCACGGTCACGTAGGCCGTATCTGGTAAGACGGTGGCAAAGAAAAAGGTATGCCTGCGTTCATTCGTCTTGTCGCGGATGAGGAGCATGTTGTCCACGGACGCAGCCGTTTGCATGGCAGTCGCGGAGGCCTCGCCGGTCCTGTTCAATATCTCCGCTACCTGTGTGCCATAATAATAGTAGACCCCGCCTATACCGCCTGTGGCAATCACCACGCTATCTTTTTGCGCAAAGGCGTGCATGCCTGTTAAAAGGATCAATCCCAGAGCCGGTAGTACGAGTCTCTTCATAGATTTCTCCTTTGCAGAAAAGCTGGTAACACTAGAGAGGTTGTAATCGGAAATAATGCGGCGGTCTTGCCATGGTGAGTGTTTTCGCACTCTACAGGAGTCGAGGGATATCTCCGCTGCCCCTGAGAAGGTCTCCGTTCGCAGCCACACACGACCGGACACAGTCAAAACGCTCGTCACCGTTCTAAGAAAGCTACATTTTCCCTGCTGCTGAACCTACCTCACCGTCCGCTCCACCGTCAACCAAAATTCTGTCGGCTATCATCCGTACACAGCACGGTAATGATGCTCCATTAGGCGGCGCACATGTTTATCTTTTACTACGCGGTCCTTTCGGAGGTTTCACCGCCCACTGCTTTGTCTACCTTTGCGGTGCAGCTCTTACCGGTGGCGATCCTTTCAAAACGACGATGATGGCTTGGAAATACTGGTGTGGATTTTACCTCTGCGCCGGCGAATGGTAGCTTCTGGGCCGCCAATGGAATAATCCAAATAACAAAAAAAGACCGGAAGCCGCTCCATCGAGGATGACCTCCGGTCTGTTGAATCGGATGTTAATTGTAATTATCGATGGCGGCCATGTCCGCTAAACTACCTCGCCCCATAATTGCCCGTGCGATATGCACTTGGACTTCTGTAGGTGCGCGCCGAACGAGCAGCGCCCACTGCCCCCGAACGTAGTGCGTTTATGTTGGCGGATGAACGATTAGGGGTAACAACATTCCTGGAAAAATTGGCGGCATTAGCAGCATTGAAACCTCTAGTCCTGGGAGTGTAACCTCTAGCCGTTGGGGTAACGATTCTCCTATTATTCTGGAAATTTCGGCTCCAATTCCATGCTCTGTGGCTATGAACCCATTTTTTCGACCACCACGGATGATGTCTCCACCATATATTGGCGGCGTAAACGATTATCGGGATTCCAGCATACCAGTATGTTGAGTACCCATAATCCGGTAGGTAGCCGACATCATAGACCGGATACCCTTCCTCAACCACCACGTAGGTCTCAGGTGAGGAAAACGCTGTTTGAGGGGGACGTAAATCCGTTTGAATCTGCGGTCCGTAAACCCATCCCTTCCCCGCAAGTTGCGCCCATTCGTTTGAACTCCAAGCACCGGTAAGATTTAATTCCGCTCCCATAGGAGCGCATCCGATAACATCGTAGGAATTTCCGGGGCCGCTCCTTATGCGGAGACAATTGTCAGGCTGATCCACTCGAATAACTGTGCCCACTCCTCCTTGGAGCTGAGGAAGTGGTGCATTTGCGGGACTGCTCTGGACCTGAGCAGGTTGATTTTCCTGCGCCAAACTTAAACCAGGTGTGCTTGCAACTATAGCCAAGGCGACCAAGCTCGCAATAATATACGTTGGAAATCTCATTTGATTTCTCCTCTCGTGCGATTATAAGTCATTAAGAATAGCTAAGAATAATATCTTGAGCCGACAGCAAGGCTCTATTCCGTCTATGCGAATTTTATACCAATTTCAGACTAATTGTTAGAAGAATGTAAGCATTCACTTATGCGCGGCACGGGAAGGGCAGACCAATTCATCGTGGCATGACGGCCCGGCGACTAATCGTTGAAGCTGCGCCTTCGCAGATCGAATCACGGAGGATTAGA
>JBKQRG010000340.1:0-22190 GCA_052144015.1 Desulfomonilaceae bacterium | reverse complement strand
ATGCCACTATAAAATGACTGTCAACTATATTATACATAATTACATGCCGACAAAGTCTACTTACGCATGCCGCTTTCCCCAATCTTCGCCAAAGCTTAACCCCTCCCGCCTCTCAAAGATCCGTCTAAATAGTTATGCACTCGGTCGGGGTATTCGCTCGCATTGTAGAATCGTAGGCCGTAGCTGCCCTTGATCGCAATAGGCTACAAGCTTCAATCCTGGACGAGCGTTATTTCAATAACAGGGCCTCCTACCACACGCCGGCGTTTGGTTAATTCTTCGAAAAGAGTGTCCACCCTTTTTTCTTACGCTTGTGGGCTTGTCATCGGCAAAATTCTCAGCAATTTGTGTAACCCTGGCGCAATACCGCTGCGTTCACGCGGCGCGCCTCGGCCTGGGCATACCTTTTCCGAACTACCGGTAATAGCCCACCCATTACTGAAGTTAAAATGGCCCCTATGAGTACAAGCGCATACCAGATGCCGTAAGGCTGACCCGAAAGAGAGTCCAAGACGAACCGGACCAGACGGGTATGCGAATTAATTCCTTAATTACCAGGACTTGGATGAGAAGATTTCCCTTGGCCTGAAAGCCGGAGGAAACCTGCGGGCTACAGGTCGTCGCCTCTCCGCCGTTGCGAGCATAGGTTAGGTCCGGGGCTGGCTCATTGGTCTTTAGAAAAAGCCTGGGAAGTTATTTGACCGTGGGCACTTTTTGCAGTAATCTTGGGCAGTTTGCGCCTGCTCATTACAGTCGAAGATGCAGAGCCGGGAAAGCTCATTCAATTTTAGGTGTATCTTTTGCGCGGTCAGACAGGGAGTGTCCAAAGAGAAAGATCGATTCTCATCGGGGGATGAAATAGCCGCCATTGCAGCATCAAGAAGGACAGAGTCTAAAGTACAGAACCGAGAAAGGGATGCCGGGCCCGGGCCACTGGAGGGATCGTCTTTAGGAGTTTAGACGGCATAAAGCAGACCACTGGGTGACATACCGTGGAGGCTTAGACTCGACAGAAGACGCAATCATTCAGGATGCCATTAATGAATATGCGGGGATCTCAAGAACTTTCCATGCCAGTATTCGCTCTCCGGCTTAGGGCTTTAGTTGTGGCTCTTGGCGAGTGCGCCTGTCCGCCGTGGTGGAAGACCGAATTTATGAATGAGACGGGTTTCCGTTTCCTTGAAAGGCTTTATCCGCGTTCCTATTTTCGTGCGGCCGTCCATGCGGCGGGACAGGCCGCGTGCGAAATCCACGACAGGGCCGTTGGCCGATTGGGCGTGTACCATCTCTTTCGACTCCCGGAATTGCTGGAAGTGGAGATGTACCATGTCTCATCGTCCACGGATGAAGAGTTTGTCAGCGAGTTCCGGTTGGGCCTCGGCGATGCAACGAGACTGTTGAACATCCTCAGTACCATGTGCGGAACAGCACTCGGCACGGAGATTGGTTTTGGGGCCCGAAGGATCGGCACGGCACTGGATTTGGCTAAGTCGGACGCCTTCGGTAAGCCGGCTGCGGTCTACTTCAATGCTTTCAGTCAGGGTGAACCTGGGTTTCCGTATTTCGTTACGGAACCATAGGGAGCAACTGAAAACCAGAACGACCACGGAAGGGACGACACGCTCGAGGAGCTCATAGATGGACCCACTCGATAATAGTTTCAACGAGCTGATTCAGAAGATCCGTGATCCCGACGCCCTTAACCCGGCTAAGGGTGATCCGATTTTCTATTTCCACTATTCACCTGAACTGATGCTGGATGTGAAGAAGCGGCTGCCAAGATGGATGTCCAAAATCCGCGAGGCAGGTTTCGAAGTCCGTCGCATCTCTCTTGCCGACATTATTTGGGAGATTGTGGACAAGTCCGGAAGATGGAATATTTGGCTCGATCTGGAAGCAGAGGCGGACCCTGATCAAATCAACGAAGCAGTTCGAGATGTGCTGCGCCACGGGAACACTTTGATCAAACGTGTGGCCGAGGCGGTCACGGCCTCATCCGATAGTACCATAGTCTTTCTGACGGAAGCGGAACTTCTGCATCCTTACTTGAGGACCCGTGTCATCGAGGAATACTTACATAACAGGGCCACCGTGTGCACAATCATTTTCTATCCAGGTGTACGCAGCGGCCAATTCGGCTTGAAGTTCCTCGGGTTCTATAAAGAGGATAGTGGCTACCGCTCGACCATCATCGGAGGCCCGTGACGATGACAAAAATTCACAATTACTTCAGACGGGACATAAATCGCCCCATAGAGAAAGTTATCGACTACTATGCACAGGAAGAGGATCGCCTGGCGCGTGAAGTAGCAGAATACGAGATCACGGATAACATTGAGTCGTGCTTCCGAAAATTCCTCGATGTCTTCGGGGAAGGCGTCCGGGGCGGACGGGTGACGGAGGTCGGTATCTGGGTGTCCGGCTTTTATGGCAGCGGTAAGAGTTCTTTCACCAAATACCTGGGAGCATCCCTCGATCCATCGCGAATGGTCCACGGGAAACCTTTTCTCGACCTTCTCTGCGACCGTTTTGCTCGAAACGAGATTCCGGCGGCTTTGCGCACCGTTTCAAAGAAATACCCCACGGCCGTGCTGCTCCTCGACCTCGGGGCAGAGCAATTGGCTGAAAGCGCCGCCGCTCCTGTCTCCACAGTTCTCTATTGGAAAGTCCTGCAGTGGGCAGGCTACTCCAAGGAGAAGAAGACAGCGCAGCTGGAGTTCACCCTCGATCATCGAGGCAAGTACGACGATTTCCGGGAAAGATACCGTGCCCGCTTCAAGGAGGCGTGGGAAGAAATTCATAACAACCCCCTGATCGCTGTTGCCCGCGCAGCGGAGATTGTGCCCCAAGTCCTTCCCGAGGATTTCCCAACTCCAGACAGTTTTCGCAGCCTGCGATTCGAAGAGGCCCGCGATGTCCGCGATCTCGCCCAGACGATCATCGAGCTGTGTCGACGAAAGACCGGTCACGAGAACATCCTGCTCCTGATTGACGAGGCCGGTCAGTATGTGGCCCCCCGCGGCGAGCTGATCCTCAACTTCGATGGATTGGCGCGGAATCTCAAGGAATTGGGCAAGGGAAAGGTCTGGATCGCAGCGACCGGCCAGCAAACTCTTGCTGAAATAGTAGAAAGGGCCGCCTATAATTCAGCCGAACTGAACAAGCTGCGGGACCGCTTTCCCATTTCTATCCACCTCGACGCGACCGACATTCGGGAGATCACCTACCGCCGACTTCTGGATAAATCGGAAGAAGGACGAAAGAAGCTCGAAAATCTGTTCAAGGACCACGGCCAATCGACCGTCACGCACACCCGGCTCAGCGGTACGGTTCTGTTCAAGGGCGATCCGGATGCCACCACATTCGTCCGGCTCTATCCTTTTCTGCCTCAGCATTTCGATCTGCTTCTGGAATTGATCCGCACCCTTGCTCGTTCGACTGGAGGCATCGGCCTGCGCTCGGCCATAAGGGTCATACAGGACGTGCTGGTAGACAAGAGCCGTGTGCTCAGAGCAGAGGTCATCAAGCTTGCCGATCGGGAGATAGGGACTTTGGCCTGCGTGGACGACTTCTATGATACCTTGCGAGCGGATATCGCCAAAGTCCTGCCTCACGTCCTCGGTGGCGTGGACAAGACGATCAAAATCTTCGGAGCGGATGCCTTTGAGGTACGCGTATCCAAGGCGGTGGCGGCGCTTCAACCAGTGGAGACCTTCCCCCGTACGGCTGAAAATATCGCTGCAATGCTTTACAGGAACGTCGGGTCTCCTGCATTGCTCGACAAAGTGCAGGAAGCGCTGCGCAAGCTGACAACCGAAAAGGAATGCGGCCTTATCGAGGACCCGCAGGCAGGCGGTTATGTGTTCCTGAGCGACGCCGTTAAGCCCATTCGCGATAAGCGCAATGGCTACGCTCCCACGTCGGGTGAGTGCGTTCGGGCTCGGATTGACTTGCTTAAACAAGGCGTCGACGATCACGCGATGTTCAGGGTGCAACCCGCCGCAAGATTGGAAAACAAAGAAGTCAAATCGTCGGTGAAGCTTGGCAGAACGCCGGTTGTGGGCGGCTCTGAGGACATTGAACTCCGTCTGGAGTTTGTGGAGCCTGCCCTTTGGAACGACAAACGAAAGGAATTCCTGGTTTCGACCAACACCCAGATGGAGCTGAAGAACACGGTTATCCTGCTGGTGCAGAACGACGAGACTGTGGAGGAACTGCTGCCCGAGATCGTGCGCTCGGAAAAGGTGGTGGGTGAAGTCGACGAGCGGAGCGCCGACAACGTAGTGGCCCAGTATTTGAGGGCCGAAAGGCGAGCGGCCGAGCGCAACCGTGAGCGGGTCGCCGTAGCCATGGAAAAAGCAATCATGGACGGCGTATTCATCTTCTGTGGAAAGCCCACCCCGGTCCGGGAAGCGGGACAGACAATGGACGCCTCCGTCCGCAGTATCCTATCTTCCGCGGTCGAAGAGGTCTTTCCTCATTATCATCTTGCTCCCGTAAGGACAGCCACTGACGCGGCAGCGAAGTTCCTCGGCGTGGAGCGTATGGACCGTATCACCAAGGAACTCGACCCGCTCGGTCTCGTCATCAAGAGCAAGGGTACTCCGCGGGTTGATACTGTAGCTCCGGTGCTCGCGGAGGTGATCAGAGTATTTCGGACCAAAGCCGCCGAGTCTGGCTCCGGGAGGCTTCAAGGCTCGTATCTACAAGACGTTTTCTCATCTCCGCCCTACGGTTGGACTAAAGACACCGTGCGCTATCTCTTCGCGGCCTTGCTGCGAACCGGAGAAATAGAATTTCATGTCCCTGGTTCCGGTGGTCCAGTTCGAACCGCCGGGCCTCAAGCCGTGGAGGCGGTCAAGAGTACGGTTTCGTTTAACCGGATCGGCATATCCCCGCGTGATGCGAAAGTGCCGGCAGAGGCATTAGACAGGGCAGCCCGGAGGCTGGAGATCCTTTTCGGTGATGAGGTTCTGCCGTTGGAAGACCACATCAGCCGCGCTGTGAGGCGACACGTCTCCGATCTGCTGGAAAAGCTCGGCTCACTGCCGGATCGTCTTCGCCTGTTGGGCCTACCCGGTGAAAATCGGTCTCAGCGATTATTGGCCGATGCGGCCGACTTGCTTAAGGGCGATGCCGGAGGGGCGGCGGCCGTCCTCGGTGGTGTTGAATGTGCTTTGCCGGACGAAATCACTTGGGGAAGGGCCGTCTCCGAAGCGCTGGGGACCGGAGCGGAAGACGATGTACGTAATGCCAAATCGATTCTGCATGCCATGGAGGACTTGGAAAGGCTTTTCCCCGGTTCCACGACCGATCTGTTGAGCCCAGAAGACAGAGCTGCCGTTGATGAAGTTCTCTCTTCAGACTCCTTCCACGAGCGTCTGCCAGAACTGCGTGGCATCATACGTGAGGCGACGGACCGGACGGAGAAACGATATGCGGATGGCTGCACTGTCTATAAAGAAGATTTGAAAAAGGGCCGCGATGAACTGGAATCAGAGCCCGATTGGCGCAAGCTCCTCGACGAAGACCGTGCAGAGATTGCTGCCAAGCTCGATTGCGATCTAACAGGGACGGCAGAAAATGGTGATCTCGTACGCCTGTTCCAAACCCTGTTGGTACGTAAGCGGACTCTTCCTGGGTTGGTCGAGGAACTGAAGGCTAAAATTAGACGCAGGCGTCCCCCCGAACCGGAGACTCCGCAAGAACCCGGCGGCGACGAAGCGCCACCCGAGGAGGTCGTCGACGCTGAGGCCCTTTTACATTCAACGGTCATCGCTACGATGGATGATCTGGATTCATGGTTGGCATCACTGCGGGAAAAGCTAGCCGCTCTTCTGCAATCGAAAAAGCGGATACGGATTAAGGGACGCCGATGAGCTTCGACGACAAAACACGCAAGCTTGTCGAAGATACGACCGACCAGCTCCGCGGGGTCTTCGGGCTGCACCCGGACGGCACCGTGCTGGCGCTCGAAGAGTTGACGCACCTGTCACCCAATCAAGCCGCGGCCGGCGGCGGACTTCGTGACCTGTTCGTCCATTATACCTCAGGAGAAGCGGGTAAAGAATCCGACCGCCGTAAAGCAGCTTATGAGCGCATGGTCCTGGAGATTTCCTTTACCGTACTCAACCGTTTGGCCGCCTTACGTTTGTGCGAGGAACGGGGATTGGTCGTGGAGTGCGTGCGCCAGGGCACAGCATCAGCCGGTTTCCAAATGTTCGAACGTATCTCGGGCGGAGCCCTCGGCGGGCGCTACTACACATACAGGGTCTTCCTGGAGTGCCTTTTCGACGAACTCGCCCTCGACCTGGGCGCGCTGTTTGACCGGATGACGCCACAGTCTGTAGTGTTCCCGTCCGAGCGATGCACGGAAGACGTCCTGGCGGAGTTGAACAAGCCAGAATTGACGGACCTTTGGACCGAGGACGAGACCATCGGCTGGATCTATCAGTACTTCAACCCACCCGAAGAGCGCAAAGCCATGCGGGACGCTTCCCAGGCCCCGCGCAACAGCCACGAACTGGCCGTCCGTAACCAGTTCTTCACGCCCCGTTACGTGGTGGAGTTTCTCACCGATAACACTCTCGGCCGCATTTGGTATGAGATGCGCAGGGGCGACACGGCCCTCAAGGAAGAATGCCGCTATCTGGTTCGGCGGCCGAACGAAGTCTTCCTTGCGGCTGGGGAAAAGGTTCCCGCTGAACCGAGGAACGAAACGGACCCTTCCCGGGAGGAGCTGCTCAAGAAAACTGCCTACATCGAGCACCGACCCCCGAAGGACCCACGCGAGATCAAGGTTCTCGACCCGGCCTGTGGCTCAGGACACTTCTTGCTTTATGCGTTTGACCTGCTGGAACGTATCTACGAGGAGGCCTGGGCGGACCCCGAATCCCCAAGAGCCGTGGAGTTGCCGGGGCCGGATGGAAAATCCGCGGCGAAAAGATTGTCCGAAGACTACCCTACCATGGAGGCCCTCCGGCGGGACGTGCCCAAGCTGATCATTGAGCACAACCTCCACGGTATCGACATCGACCCGCGCGCGGTGCAGATCGCCGCTCTTGCCCTATGGTTGCGAGCGCAGAAGACTTGGAAGAACTTGGATATCAAGCCCGCCGGTCGGCCGCGGATCGAGCGATCCAATATCGTCACGGCCGAGCCTATGCCCGGCGAAGAGGACATGCGTAGTGAATTTACCGCCGGTCTCAAACCGCGGGTGTTGGGACAGCTAGTAGACGTGGTTTTCGATAAGATGAAACTGGCCGGCGAGGCAGGGTCACTTCTCAAGATTGAGGAAGAGATCAAGGACGCCGTCGCCGATGCCAAAAACCAATGGCTTCAAGCGCCAAAGCCGGAACAGGTAGCACTCTTTCCCGGAATGATCAATCCGAGGCCGGAACAACAGCAATTGCGCTTCGAGCTGACGGAAGTGACCGAAGAAGATTTCTGGGAACGGGCCGAAGGTAGCATCCTGGATGCACTGAAGAACTACGCGGAGCGTGCTGAAAACGGCCACACTGTTCGACGCCGCCTCTTCGCCGGAGATGCCGCCCGCGGGTTCGCCTTCATTGATGTTTGCCGCAAACTATATGACGTAGTCGTAATGAATCCGCCGTTTGGGGCAAATGCTTCGATGGCGGATCATTATGCTAATTCACGTTATAGAGAACTGGGGCATGATATTTATCCCTGCTTTTTTAGCCGATCTTTGAATTTTGCTGAACCTTTGGGGAAAGTAGGCTGCATTTCGCCCCGGAGCTATTTATACCAGATCGATTTCATTCCGTTACGCTCATATCTTCTGGGGAAGCGGATCTGGCTTTCATCTTGCGTTGAGCTGGGGCTTGGGGTCATGGACGATGCAACAGTCCAAAGCGTCTGCACGGTTATTGAATCAGTAGCCAGCGAAAGTATGAGTCGTACATTTTATTATAATGCCAGTCGATCAGATGATCGAGATGTGGCAATTCGAGAGGCCGTAACGAGCGGTGAAACCGTTGGCAGACATTCACAATTTGCGCTTTCTGGCTTTGAAGCGTTAATTGGCTCTCCCTTCCTATTTGGCCTCACCACAGAACTTGTTCACCTATTGGAGGCCACACCGCGGTTGGATCCCTTTTTAGGGAAGAAGCAAGTTGGGTCAAGGAACGGAATTGTCAGAATTGCAAATGGTCTCCAATCCGGGGATGACTTTCGTTGGGTTAGGCTTTACTCGGAAGTTCCTCCCTCCGGATTATTACATCGGTGGTTTCCTTACCTCAAACCGATAGACTTTCAACCCTATCTTGCTGAAATAGCAGCTGTCGCAGAATGGGAAGATGACGGATACCGTATCAAGGAATCCTTCCGCGCACAGGGAATCAGTCCCTCTCGGTATGTCAGTGGTGAGGAGTTCTATTTTGCCCAAGGGTGCTGGTACCCTGACATAAGTGAAATCGGCATGGGCGCATCTATAGTCCGATATCCAGGGATTCCGTCTCGAACAGGCCTGGTCATTATTTCTCACAAACCGAGCCTGCCCGCCTTGACAACCTTTCTGAACTCCAAGATTGCCGTGGGATTTCTTAGCCTATGGACTCCAGATCGCCATCACAAGCCGACATACGTCGGGCAGTTGCCATATTGGATTTCTGAGACTACGGAGATAGCACTTGAAAGCATTTACAGCAGGTTGATCACAATCCTTGCACCTTACAGATCATCTGAGATCGGGCCTTCATTCACCATCCCATGGCTTCTGAATACCAGCGGATGCGAAATTGATGCTATCGCAAAGCATTGTAGGGACCGTCTTGCAAACGACCTGCAACTTATCAGACGCGAGATTCAAGACGCAGATATAATCGTACGACGTTCGCTCTCTACCGAAGACGAGGCGATTGAGTTGATTGAAGACGCAGCCATACTTGCGCCTCCTGAAGATTGGTTTCCGAATGTTCGCTCGGATGTTGGCTCCTTTGTCAGAGCAGCACTGGAGGAGCTGTTTGGTTATGCAACTGGTGTGGTACTTGGCCGTTGGGATATCCGTCTTGCGATAGATGAGCGCCTCAATCCTGAATTCTGCGGCGCGATCTCATCTTTACCATGCTGTCCCCCAGGTATGCTACGGAACGCCGCAGGCCTACCCGCAGAATGTGACGATATTCCAGCTGGTTACCCTGTACACATTTCTTGGCTTGGCATCCTGGTGGAGGATCTCGGTTTCAACGGCAATCACCCACATAGGGACGACATCATCCGCCGAGTCCGCGACGTCATGGACCTGCTCTGGAAGGACAGAGTCCCCGAGATCGAGCAGGAGGCTTGCGAGATTCTAAGTGTCTCGGACCTGCGCGAATACTTCCGCAAGCCTACAGGTTTTTTCCAGGACCACCTGAAACACTACTCCAAGAGCCGTCGCAAGGCCCCAATCTATTGGCCGCTGTCCACGGCTTCGGGGTCGTATACGATCTGGCTTTACTACCACCGTTTGACCGACCAGACCCTCTACGCGGCGGTTAACAGGTATGTTGAGCCTAAGATCGTCGAAACGGAGCGCGGGATCGCCCGCATCCAAGATGAACTGAAAACCGCCTCAGGCCGAGAACCCACCCGCCTGAACCACCGGTTGAGCGAGGCTCGTAGTTTGCTACGTGAACTTCAGGACCTACGCGAGGAGCTGCTCCGCATAACGGCGCTTCCCTACAAGCCGAACCTCAACGACGGTGTGATCATCAACGCTGCACCGCTACACAGGCTCTTTCGACTCAGCTCCTGGGCTCACGACACGGAGGAGTGCTGGAAGAAACTCGAAAAGGGCGAATACGACTGGGCTCATTTGGCCTACACGATCTGGCCGGAACGCGTCCAGAAGGTATGCAGGAAGGACCGTTCTATTGCCATCGCTCATGGTATGGAAGACCTCTGTGAGGTGGAAGCTCCGGTGTCTAAAGGGCGTGCGCGAAACAAACGAAAATTGGACCAGACACCAATGAGGGACAAATAAAATGTATAAGATCAACCGCATCAAAATCGGTGGATTCCGGAGGCTGAAAGAAGTCGATCTGAAGGTCAAACCCTTCATGGTGTTGATCGGCGCCAACGGCGTGGGGAAAACGTCGATGCTGGACGCATTCGCCCTTCTTTCAGCTTCCGCCTCCGGGAATCTGAACAGCACCGTGTCACAATTCGGGGGTATCGGAAGTCTCCTGACACGAGATAAGACGGAGGAACTTAGTTTCTTAGTTGACATGACGGTTCCCGGACATGAGCCTCTCGAGTACCAACTTCATCTCTCGCCCAGAGGCACAGGTTACTATATCCCCAGGGAGACCCTGTCGCAGGACCGAGGTTATCCGGACCCTTTCAAACATATCGATTCATCGGATGGAACCATCCGCTATTACGAAACAGATGACCATCGACTTGTTCGTCCGAACTGGGAGTACGACCCGTTGGAGACCTCGCTTTCGCAGGTTCCCAAGATGTTCCGTGAACCGGAAGAACTCCGGCGCATCCTCGCCACAGCGACCCAGTACCACGTTCTTGACGTCAGTCCACGTGCTCCGGTGAAAATGCCTCAAACAATGAAGCCGGCTAGCTTGCCCGGCGCAGATGGGGAAGATCTTGTGCCGTATTTGTACTATTTGCGGGAGGGGGACCGCAATCGCTTTGATGCAATTTTGGATTCCCTCGCGTCGGCATTCCCCGATTTCGAAGAGCTAAATTTTCCGCCCATTGCTGCAGGCACGCTCGCGATTACCTGGAAGGACAGGCGATTCAACAAGCCAATGTACATGCATGAACTGTCCGAGGGCACTCTTCGGTTTCTATGGCTTGTCTCGCTGCTGCAAAGCCCCAATCTCTCGACCGTAACTATGATCGACGAGCCGGAAGTCAGCTTGCATCCAGAACTGCTGAGCCTGCTGGCCGAGCTCATGCGGGAAGCATCCAAGAGGACTCAATTGATCGTCGCCACCCATTCCGACAGTTTCGTCAGGTTCTTAAGTCCCGAAGAGGTGGTTGTCATGGATATCAACGAGGATGGGTGCGCAACGGCAACCTGGGCCGATTCTCTAGACCTTGAAAAATGGCTTGCCGAATATAGTCTCGATGAAGTTTGGCGGTTGGGACGCATGGGGGGGCGGTCATGAAGATCTCCCTCATCATTGAAGGAAAAACAGAAAAGGCCTTCTTGCCAGTTTTGAGAGGTTTTTTGAAAGATCGCCTCGTTGACAGGATGCCAACTATAGATGTGGTTCCGCAGAAAGGCCGGATTCCGACCGACGACAAGCTGAGGCGCGTGGTGGCTAATCTGTTAACCGGGCCTCAGGCTTCAGATTATGTCATCGCGTTGACAGACGTTTACACGGGGACCCAACCACCCGATTTTCGGGATGCGGCCCATGCAAAATCAAAGATGCGGGAATGGGTCGGCAATGAGCCGAGATTTCGTCCCCACGCGGCTCAATACGATTTCGAAGCCTGGTTGCTGCCTTACTGGCCAACCATTCAGCGTTTGGCCGGCCACAACAGAAGGGCGCCCGGCGGTAATCCTGAGACAGTCAATCACAACAATCCGCCTGCGCACCGGATCAAAGAAATCTTCGAACCGGGTACCTGCAGGGACAGCTATGTGAAACCACGCGACGCCCTACGGATTCTAAAAGATAACAATCTGTCGGAAGCGGTCAATCAATGTGAGGAACTGAAAGCACTCGTGAACACCATTTTATTTCTATCCGGGGGTGCAACCATTCAATGATGTGTTTTTCGAAACAGCCTCTTGCTCACTCCCCAATGCATACCATTCTGGAGTCCGGCAGATGAAGTTCACGTCTTTCCTGCATAAAAGACTTGTCGATCTCCTCAACGAACGCCGCATCGTGGTTTGGTACGACGGCGAAAGGGATTTCAAGACGTTCGTCAGGGCCTTCAGGGCTCCGAACTGCGAAGTGCTTTCAGCCGAAGAGTCCATTCTTAAAACGCGTCGTCGTGCCGACGGGGTGTATCATCTGATGAACGAGTCCGAAAACCCCGCTGAAAGGGACCGCTGCATGCTCATCTATATTCCCCGCCATCGTGGAGCGACCGAGGACGAAAAGATGCGCGACCCATTCGAAGTTTACGCGATGGCGGGATCGGCTTTTGGCGACACCGAAGACCAGAAAATTGAATCCCTTGCTCGTCAGGCCATTCCGCGGAAAGCGGAGGAAATCACCCGTCTATTCAGAGAGGGACACCCGGACATCGCACTTCTGGACGGTTTCGAGGAAACACAGCGTTGGCCACTTTTGAAAGAGGTGTTCCGCACCGAGACTCCGGCGGAGGTCATCGCTCTTGCCTTAGCAGATATGGACAAGGCAAGAAAAGTGGACGAAAGGCCAGGTTGTGTGGAGGAACTGCTTCGGCTTTTTGAATCCGCTGTCGGATTCAAACCAGTGTCCGCAGCGAAGTGGAAGACGCTCCGATCGAAGGCGGCTGAGTTTGTTTTCTTCAGCGAGCTTCTGTTTGATTTGCCTGGCGGTGCACCTGACTCCATCAGCGCCGTACCCCGCGCTGGAGGTGACTCGAAAGGGGTTGTCTACGCAGCGTGTGACCGGATGCGGTCCGACTCTGGCCTGCGTGACACCTACATTGAATTGGCACAAAGGATCGAAAAAGAGCTTCAACTGCCTGACCTGATGTCCGGGAATTTCGATCCGGGCGAGCGCGATACGTTTCCGTTTGAAGAGCGACGGTTGCTCAGCCGCTCGGTTCAATGGGTCGTTGCTGGCAATTTGGAGGCAGCCCGCAGGGTGATCGAGAACACAAAACGGTCCATATGGCGGCAAGACTCGCAGAGATCGCCGGCATGGACGTCCCTCGAACGGGTGGTCGCATTGATCGAATCATCCGAATCGGTTTCACAGGCGTTGAAGGGTAAAAAGGACATCGCCAGCTTACTGATGGCATATACACGAGGCGGATGGTCGGACATCGATCGCGCCTCCCGCCTGTTTGAATCAGCACTAACCGCTTGTATCGATGAAGAGGTTATCGCACAGGTCGTCGATCTTGGTCGACGCCGTTACCGCGAAGCAGCCTTGATTCTGCAGGACGCCTTCCTCGCCGCTGTTCAGGCGGAGGGCTGGCCTCCGGGAGGAGCCCCGAGACAGACCCGCATCTTCGACGATTATATTACCCCGTTGCTGGAACGCCGGGAAAGAACAGCGTACTTCATGGTGGATTCCTTGCGGTACGAAATGGGGCGGGACCTAGCCGAAGCCCTGGCTGGAAAGGGTGATGTTGAAATCAACTACGCGGCAGGTGTGGTCCCAACGGTTACCGGTAGCGGTATGGCAGCCCTCTTGCCGGGCGCGGACGGTATGCTCCGACTGGTCGAGAAAGACGGCGGCCTCGTTCCCGCTCTTGGCAGCCGGCTGCTGAAAGCTTCCGCGGACCGAATGAAGCTCCTTGCCGACACCTATGGGGACCGTTTCTTCGAAATAACGCTCGACGAAGTGCTGGGCTCTCCCAAGAAAATTGCCGCCAAACTTAAGACAACCGAGCTCTTCGTGGTTAGGACACAGGACCCTGACACCATTGCCGAAAACCTAGGGGCTTGGCGTGCCAGGCGCTACCTCTCGGACGTGGTCGGCGATATTGCTGCCGCTGTCCTGTGGGTGACGGGCCAGGGATTCAATCGTGTCGTCATCGCTTCGGACCACGGCCACATGCTGCTGCCGGAAATCCCGGCGGGTGATGTAGTGGAAAGTCCGCCAGGCTTGTGGTTGGAGAACAAGCGGCGCTGCCTTTTGGGTTCCGGGCTATCAGGTACGGCCGGGACCATCACCCTCAAGGCCGGACATGTGGCTATTCAAGGTGATGTGGAGGAGGTCTGCCTGCCTATCGGATTCCGGGTATTTTCCGATGGGGAGGGCTACTTCCACGGAGGCCTGAGCCTGCAGGAAGCGGTTGTGCCGGTCGTCGTTTTCAGGGCCGGCCGAGAAAGGCCAGGCGCGGCAGGTAAACCCGAGATCGACATCCGCTATCGCTCAGACAAATTCACCAGCCGGGTCATTGGGTTGACTGTGGTCTACGCCGTTAGGCAGATTAGCACCTTGGGGGACCCGTCGATAACGGTGCGAATCGAAGCCTACCACGGCTCTGGAGCCAAGGCTAAGGTGGTCGGTGAAGCCGCCGATTGCGAAGCCCGGGACGAAAAAACCCATGAAGTGACTTTACAGCCGAACAAAGAAACGCCTGTCCCTGTGTTGGTCGACCCCGATTTCGACGGGCCCGAGGTCGAAATCAGAGTGAGCGATCCTCAAACACGCGTGGTGTGGGCGAAGCGCAAGCTGAAGAACGCCATGTTCGAATAAGGAGCGTGGAATGCTGCAGAACAACCTAGGCAAGAACGTCACTGGCGTCTTCTGTGGGAAAGACGTGAGGACCGACGCCGGCTCGCTAGGATATTGGGATGACTGAATCGGTTCGAATCATTGTGGAGGAAATTAGATTACGAAGGTTCCGGGCCTTCGAGAATGCGCGTCTGACTCTGTCAGACCTAACTTTTTTGGTGGGCCGAAACGGCGCCGGCAAGTCGAGCCTTCTCGATGCAGCGGACTTGCTCCGGGAAGCGGTAAGCGACAGCCTGGAAAACGCTCTCGACCGACGAGGAGGTCTGCAGAAGATTCAGCGTGTGAAGGTTGGTCGTGGAAGGAAGCCGCCGATGGGGATCGCTGTGGTTTTTCGGATCATTTTCTCCGGAAAGCGGCAGATAAAGGTGGTATATGGCTTCGAGGTGAAAGGGAGGTCTGACGGCGGAGCCCCGCATATCCGTGAATGTCTAAAGGCTTCAAAAGAGAGCTCCTTTGAGCGCAAGGGGGAGAGACTATATGGAAGGCCGCATGTGTCGCCGCCAGTTAACAATCTTGTGCTGCCTTTGGTTGCGCGTTCGGACAGCCTATGGGATCTAGTCCTTAATGCTATCCGCAATCTCCGGGCTTACGAGCTTTCTCCTGCGCACATGGGCTCCGCTCCGGAAATCGGGGAGCGCTCAACTTTGGACCGTGACGGCTCCAATGCAGGCGATGTTCTGAAGGCTATAGAGGGGACACCCACTCACCGCTGGGTAGTTGAGCGCCTCGGAGCTATTACCGAAGGTATTGATGATGTTCACGCAGAGGCCTTGTTGGGTCGGCGAGTGCTTCGCTTTACTCAGAGGCTCACCGATGAGAAATTGAATTTCGAGGCAAGACAGGTCTCCCAAGGCACCCTGAGAAGCTTGGGCGTGCTTTTGGCACTCAAGCAGAAGCCACAGCCGTCAGTCGTTCTTATCGACGAGATTGAGAACTCCGTCCACCCCAGCGCGCTGTCCGTGTTGCTGGACGCTGCACTTGCGAGTTGCGACGGTACACGAGTGGTTCTGACGTCGCACTCCCCGGAAGTTTTGAGTCATCCCGCAGTGACCGGGGAGCGAGTTCGCGTCGTTGAGTGGCGGGACGGGGCCAGCCAGATCTTCCGCCTGAACCCTGAAACCCAGGCATCAGTCAATGAGATCGATACCGTAGGCTGGTTGCTCCGATCCAATGCACTTTGGCCCGATCCGCAACCAGAGAGCTTCGAAGGTGATCTGTTTGCCCTCGAAACTGAAACAAGATGAACATGCGGAGAATTGTCCCCATTGTCGAAGGGTATGGTGAGGAGAGGGCGGTTCCCTGCCTCATTCGGCGTTGGCTCCGACACCGTCGGTTGCATGAGTTCTTCGACGTGCCCGACTTAGCGATCAATGCGAAGGGTTGCGGGAATCTAAGAGCCGATTACGACAGGGCGCGCCACCTAGGTATCGAGCATTACATTCGAGCCGCACTGAGGGGGGGGCCTGATGCCATTCTTGTCATCCTCGATGCAGACGACGAGTGTATGAAAAGGGAACCAGGTAATGGGTTGGGTCCTGCGCTCCTGGCCCGAGCGCGACAAATCGCGCGTCACATACCCCTGGCGGTAGTTGTCGCCAATCGCGAGTATGAAGCCTGGTTTTTAGCCAGCATCACCTCCATTCGCGCTGCGGGACTTCTGCCCGAAGAAACCAGGCTTCCGGGTGATCTGGTTCCTGAGAGACCTAGAGATTGCAAGGGGTTGATCGCTAATCTGATGGGTTGCCGATACGAGGAGACGGTCCATCAACTGGAACTGACGGCCGGACTCACGTTTTCACCTCGGATGAAATACAGGTCTCCGTCCTACGGAAAGCTCCTAAAAGATCTGGAACGACTGACACGCGAAGCTCGCAGCGGCGCAAACCACTGAGCGACTATCGTTACGTGGATAGAGTCGACCAGATTGTTCCTTGGGACCGGGAAGTCCATTTAGAGGTTTCTAATGGAACTTGACGACCTAGACCGTAAATTGAGCCATGTTTTCCCCGGGAAAGTAGTGCGCAAGGACCTTCTGCACCAGATCAAGGGTGGAGAGAACGTCCCGTCATATGTTCTCGAATATCTGCTGGGCAAGTACTGCGCCTCGGACAACGAAGAGGAGATCAGAATCGGCGTGGAGGCCGTCAAAGAGACCTTGACCGCCAATTATTTCCGGCACGACGAAGCAAACAAGGCTCAAGCCATGGTTGAGCAGAAAGGCCGGCATCGGTTTATCGACAGAGTGGAGGTTCGCTTCTTGGCCGGCGAAAACAAATACTGGGCTTCCATGGATCACTTCGGTTACACCAAAATCCATATTCGTGAGGAATTCTATCGTCGCTACGAGCGCCTCTTGGAAGGAGGAATATGGGCGATCATCGACGTCGAGTTCCGAGTTTCTGACGAAGGCAAGAAGGACAGCCCGTTCCACGTAGTCGACCTTAGACCGATTCAACTCGCACGCTTCGATCTTGAGGAGTATCTGGAGGGCCGCCGCGCATTGAGTAGGGAACAATGGATCGACCTGCTCCTTAGAAGCATTGGGTTAGAACCTGCCCGCATGGAGAAGCGCTTGAAGATTCTCCTGCTCGCACGGCTTGTTCCTTTCCTGGAAAAAAACTACAACTTCATTGAGCTCGGCCCGCGTGGCACTGGAAAATCCTATGCCTTCAGCGAGATGTCCCCATACTGCATGCTGATCTCAGGCGGAAAAGCAAGCACGGCAAATCTATTTTACAACAATGCGCGTCGCCAGGTCGGGCTAGTCGGGCATTGGGATGTAGTTGCTTTCGACGAAGTCGGCGGTATGAGGATCACCGATCCCGATGTTGTTCAGATCATGAAGGATTACATGGCCAACGGGCGGTTCAGCCGAGGGATTACTCAGGTCCTGGCCGATGCCTCTTTAGTGTTCATCGGGAATCTGAACCAACCGATGGAGACCCTCGTTCAGAACTCCGCAACGGACCTGTTTCAGCCATTGCCTAAAGAATTCGACCTGGCGGTCATTGACCGGATGCACTTTTACCTACCGGGTTGGGAAGTGCCGAAGAACTCGAAGGACATGCTTACTGTGCACTACGGATTCGTAACCGACTATATAGCCGAGGCCTTCAGGGTGCTCCGCAAACAAAACCGGTTCGACGAAACTGAAAAAGCTTTTCGCTTCGGTCCCCATGTCGAAGGCCGCGATGCCACAGCGGTCAAGAAGACCGTGAGCGGATTGCTGAAAATGCTACATCCGGACGGCACGTGGACAAAGGACGAGCTTACCGAATACGTTGAGCTAGCCTTGGAAGGCCGTCGGAGGGTTAAGGAACAACTCAAGAAGCGGGGATCGTTCGAGTTTTATAAGACGAGTTTTTCGTACATCGATCTCGAGAACGACGCGGAGAGGTCCGTGGGCGTGCCTGAGCAGGGTGCTGCGGGTGTCATTTCCCAGGACCCTCTTCCGCCGGGCACGGTCTATACTGCCGCTGTCGACTCCGAAGCCAAGGTTGCTCTGTTCAGGCTGGAGATAACGCTGACCGCGGGCACGGGCAAGCTGCGCACACCCACCGGCCTGGAGAAGTCGCTGAAGGAGTCCTTGAACCGAGCCTTCAGTTATCTGCAGAACGTCAAGGACAAGCTCGGGCTCACCCAGATGCTGGCCCAAAAGGATATCTACGCTGAAGCGGTGGATCTTTCAGGAGGTCGCATCGATTGCCCTTGCGGCGTGGCATTTTTCGCTGCGATGATCTCCACAATCCGCAGCCGGCAGGTGCAGGCCGGCACGGTTATCCTAGGAGACTTGACCATCCAGGGAAACATTAAGGGCCCGGCTTCCATTATCGAGCCCCTTCAATTGTCATTGGAAAGCGGGGCCAGTCGTGTCCTGGTCCCGACATCCAATAAGGCTCAATTCGCAGGATTGCCCGAAGAAGTGATCGAGCGCCTCGACGTAGTCTTTTATGGCGACGTAGACAGAGCGGTACTGAAAACCTTGGAGACCTGATTTGGGGAAGAAAGGCAAATATACGATTGCAATATGTAAGGGTGCAGCATTGTTAGGAGAGACCCGCACCTTGTTGAACCACTGGATTCCAGGAGAACCTATCGATTCCTTTGCAAAGAGAGTTCAGGAGCAGGGGCTTCTTGGCAACGCCACGGCTTACCGGACCCGCGATATAGTCCGGCGAGTCTTTTATCCAAGGTTTCTGAAGCCAACCGATGACCCGGCTCGCATTCTCAGGGCAATTCTGGATTCCGGATTAAGGTTTTCGGCATTCTGTGAACTGCTTCTTGTTTTCGCGGCAAGGCAGGACGCGCTCATCTATGACTTCGTCGTTCGGGAATTCTGGCCGTCAGTCAAAAGGGGCAGGCTATACTTGGACCTAGAGTCAGTATTGTCCTTCATGTCTGAAGCCGTTTTCGATGGACGTATTGAGGTGGCTTGGTCAGAGCAGGTCAGCAAGAAGGTTGCCAGAGGAATTCTTGGGTTTCTGAGAGACATAGGTTTTTTGCGCGAGATCCATCGTGGGCGAAGAGAGATAATCGACTACCATATGTCCGATGAAGGGATACTCATACTTGCTCGAGAGCTTCATGAAGCAGGCTTCCACAATGCCGCTCTTTGTGCCCATGAGGATTGGCATCTCTTTGGCCTATCGGAACAGGACCTTCTGGCCCGCATGGAACTGCTGGGCGACAACTACGGACTACTTCTTCAGAGAGCGGGATCGGTAGTAGAGATCAGCTGGCAGGTTTCATCGATCCATGAGTTGATCGCAAGGTTGACGAAGAATTGTCACCCTCGATTCTCGACACATTAATGAAGATCAATTTCTCGCCCGCGGTCCAATTGACCATCCCCTTCTTCATGTCTTATTATCCACCAACGGGCAAGGGTGTCCTTGCCCTCTCGCCGACCGCAAAGATGGAGGTATGTATGCCGCTGTACGAATTGGAGGGAAAAAGACCTTTGGTTGATGCTGAAGCTTTTGTTCATCCTCTGGCCGTGCTTATTGGGGACGTAACGATCGAAGCTGGATGCTACATTGGCGCAGGAGCCGTACTCAGAGGTGATATTGGCTCCGTGAAGATTGGAAAGGGATCAAATATCCAAGAGAACTGCGTTCTCCACACGTTTCCCGATAAAGCAACAACTGTCTATCCGAACACTCATGTAGGACATGGATGCATTCTCCATGGGTGCGAGATCCATTCAAACGTACTCGTTGGAATGGGATCTATCATCGGTGATGGAGTCAAGATCAATTCTCACTGCATTATTGGAGCTGGAAGCTTCATTGATTTCGGAACCGAGATTCCGTCTGAAAGTGTGGCAGTTGGATCACCGGCAAGGGTTATCAAGGCCGCCGGTCCGGAGCATCTTAAAAGAATTGCGGAAGGCCTCTCGATTTACCAGGAGCTTACAAGGCGCTATCTGAAATCGTTCAAGCAAGTCTCCTAACCGCAGTGCAAAACCGCCCCTGATCGTGAATCAGACGTTGGCAGGTGGCAGATTGAGTTTCCCAATCCTGTCTTGTGAAGGCACGTATCTCAACACTATGCCACTGGCTACGCTACGATTTCCTTGAAGATTTCTGTCACCGTTGGTCACGATTAAGCACTTTTGAAAAGTAAAACGACGCCAATTTGACGTTAGCCACTGCTCCACTAATCCGAGACATCCGGCTCGACCATTTTTCTGCCACGACCAGTGAGATCCTCTTCTCCCCTATTTTTGACCTCTTTGAGCGATCATGAGAAGTGTTGGTCTAGTACTTCAAAAAAAGAGGCCGACAAGCCACTTCTTTGGCCCGAAAAAAACCGCTTCCGTTTCGTAAAGCCTTTTGATAAGCTCCGTTTGGTACCTGTCTTTGCAACCAGTCTGTATTTGTACTTTTGGTGGGGACGTGGGGACTGAGCCGTTTTAGAGGCTGCTTCCCATTCGTAGCCGTACGGGGCTTTTGATGGAAGGGGGTAGGGGGTTGTTTTCGCGAAAATGCGTTTTTGTCGTTCTCTGTTTCTCTCTGGTTTGCCTTCCAACCGAAACCTTTTCCTGGGAGCTGAAACTCCGGTCCACCAGCACATTCGAGTATGACTGGTACAGCCAGAATAACGTCAACGGGTTCTTCGGAAAGCCCAATGTTGACAATGGGGCCGCAACCGGTGGAGACTTTGCGGTTGTGAATGGGTGGCTCGGAATTCAGGTCAACAATCTTATTTCAGGTAGTGGCGCTTCCAAGAGCTATTTCAGCACATATTTCTATCCTGAAATCCAGGTGAACCCTGCCGTAAAGCTGGAGGGGGCTTATCGCGTTGGAAACAGCGATACAGCAACCTTCCCCGGTGTGACCGTACCGTTTGCGGCTGTGGAGGCTCTCTGGTGGGCCATAAATTTGGAATCGCCGTGGGGTCGTTTCGTTTACAGCAAAAGACCATTCGATTTTGGATGCGGGCTACAGTACGACGGCAATAACCGCACTGAGGAATACTTTACTCTATCTTCACAGTATGGGCCTTTGACATTTGGGCTGGGAGTGTACCCTTGGAGACGGGCCTCGCCGGTGCAAAATCCCTCTGCGCCACAGCCTTATTGGAATATCTACGACACATCCAGCATTCCTTGTCAGGATTTCTTCGGGTTCCTGAAATACGCTAATGGACAGCTGGAAACGGGTGTGGGCGGAACATATTTCACCTGGCATTTTGGAGCTGAAGGACATGCTCTCGCAACTGATCGTGTAAACATTCCTGGAGTGGACGCCTGGTCCTCAGAGGGCTGGATATACTTGAAGTACAACAATGGCCGATTCTTCTTCAATACGGAAGCAGACTGGCAATACAGGAGGGCAACGTATCAGCCACCGCTCTCCGGCAGCATATTAGATTCTCACGGCAACTTGGAGGCCGACAATCTTGATGGCAGCGGGAGTATTTTCCGGCCTCAGTATACTGAGTGGTGGCGCTGGATGGTGGAACTCGGGTTCATGTGTGGTCCATGGAAAGCTTCGTTCCTGTATGCCTATATCCCCGGTCCTGATAGAAGACATGGTGTGAGGATCGATAGGCAGCCCGTATTAATAGATCTATTAAGCCCTAACATCGACTCGTCGGAGCTCTATCTTGCCCAGCAGAGCAATGCGGACCTATTCCGACCGTACAGCCTTCTTCTTAGCGCTGCATACGGGGCAGGGTTGCTCGCTCAGAACCCCGGCAACATAACTACCAATCCCATCGGTTACATGGTTGACGCTTCGGTCCTTGGCGCAAGGCTTGACTATGCCGTTGCCTCTAATCTCAATTTGTTCGTCTCCGCGTTTTACGCCAACAGGGCGTCCAACAGCGGTTATGGGTGGGGGTCTCTTGGTCCTACGGAGATTGCTGCTACAGCTACAACTCCAGCCACCTTCGCCATGTTAGTCGCATCGCAAAGAAACTTCGCTGCACCGTTCCCCTCAATTCCGGACAACAATCTTGGATGGGAACTCAATACGGGCTTCGATTGGAACCTGCTTCAGAACTGGGTGGTGAGCGCATCCTTCGGCTACTGGCAGCCGGGCAAATGGTTTAACTTTGCCTGTATCGACAGATCAGTTGCCGGTTGGGATCAGCCTACCCCGGATAATATGTTTGGGACTAACCCGGACAGGACGATTGATCCGGTTTTCGGGCTTGTCTGGACTATGACCTGCACGTTCTAACGGATCTTTGACGAGAAGTTGGTGGAGAATGTTCGGATAACATATTGTTTTAGTTTAACAATAACATTGATTGGTATCAAGCGGCTTCTGCCGACAATTTGTGGGAGGTCTTGTTTTTCGG
>JBKQRG010000339.1:0-20718 GCA_052144015.1 Desulfomonilaceae bacterium | reverse complement strand
CGAATTGGCCGCCCTGCGCCGGAAAACCGATCTTAACCGCATAGACGCGCCGGTCGTGTCCCCCCTGTTGGAAGCTTTTTTTGAAAATAGGCAACTCCTGTCTGGCTCTTTTATGACCGTTAAGCAGATTTTGTTTCAGTTTAGTCGATTCGTCATCCTTCGGGACCGGTTCGCTCTTCTTTTTCTTGGCGGGGCTGGATAAATCTGCGGGTAGATGCATTACAAATTCTTCGAGTACTTTGCCTATCTTAACTGGATCTAATGGATCTTGGCTGGGGCCATAAGGCATTAACTTTAGGCTCCCTGCCGGAAAATGCCCTTCTTCGTCACTCGGTCGCGTCTGAAACCCTAAAAGCAAAGGTGTTCCCGGAAGTACCAATGGCTGTTGAAGGTCTTTTCCCCGATTCCGCATGGACAACATAGATTGCGCGGCCAAAGTCATTATAGCGCGTGCAGGCGTGGCCAATTGAGAGGGCACTTCCTCCATTTCCATGTCAGGCAACCCGAATTTCTGCATACCATGAGTATGAATCCAAAGCAGCCTCTCGCCTTCATCCAAGGTTTCGAATTGGACGTGTGATTCTATAGGAAATGCATCCGGATTCTCGGCCATCTTTGTCCAGGCTTCTGCACCCCACAAAATATGGGCTACGGCATCTTGGACTACTCCGGAAGTCAGGGACCGGACTGCTTCTGTCAACCGAATCATAAAACCCAGGTGACTCGTGCCTGAAAAATTGGCTAATGACAACTTGAGTCGAACTATCGTGACGGCTTCCCGAAGAATTCGGCGGTCCCCATCAGATACTTCCCTGGAATTATGCGGAATGATCTCTTCAGGATATTCAAAAAATTCTTTCGCATCCGCCTTACTGATATACTCGACCGCCAAAGCGTTATTCTGGATAAACATGTCCAGGAAGACCAAACAACGCTCGCTCTCTTCTTGGCGGAATTTCTTATCAGTAAGCCGATCCGTAATACTTTCCCATTCCGGAACTTCTGTTTCCGGGGTATAAATCCAGTATTCCACAAGTGCGTTATTGGGTGAATCTTTTGTGGTAACCGGTTGTCGAGCACCTGGCGAGCTTCCGAGACGCGCCGGCGGTAAATCAGCATCGGTTTTGGGACCATCGGTTTTTATAATAGGTTTTGGTTCATCCGGGGGTCTATCATAGCCGTCCCTGTGCACTATTTCTCTAAGCCACCGGACCGCCGACCCGGTTTTGAACAGTCCTCGAATTCCGGCTCCAGGGCCATGCGCCAGCTTACGGCGCACCTGTTTTACCAAAGAATTTCGCGCGTCCAGTTTGGGATGCGAATTGAACAGCTCCTGAGCCTCATCCTTTTCGCCTATTTCCATAAGGGCCAAGGCAATTCCGGCCACATCTTCGTCGTCAATAGCCGGGCCCACAGTTTGTAGAAGGGTCGCGCCTACATCAACAGCGTCTCTAAATTTTTTCTGCGCGAATAACGCGCGGAATAGCTTATTAAGTACTTCAGGATCTCCAGGGGTATCCTCTAGACTCCGGACCAGGAATTCCTCGGCTTTGCGGTGCTCTCCCACCGATGCATATCCGATCCCGAGCGCTTTGTTAGTTTCCTCTGCAGGTCCGTAATGCCGAACGAGAGATTCCAGAGCATATACAACTTCGAGACGGATATCTCGACCGTTGAGAATCCGTTTGGAAAAGGCGAGCATCTTATGGCGAGCTTCTTCCGGGACTGATTCCTCTTGCTGAGGTGTCCATTCTTTTGGAACCTTGGCATTGCAGTGGGGACAGTTGAGAAAATTATCAGATATAGATAAAAATCTTTCTTCAGACAGAGTTTGGAGGTACCCGCATTCCGGGCATCTGACGTGCAGCATTAACACTCCCTCAACTGTTATGCAAAGCTCCATGGCTGCGGAATGTTACAGCCTGTGTTAAATGAGTTACTTTCATAAATGTGAACAAATGTCAAGGATTACTATGCTAATTACGTACAATTCTCTATCGGTTCGGCCGTTTCAATACCGATCTTGTGCCGGATCGATACAAACACCGGAGCTGCCGATAGACTCCGGTGGGAATTGTTTCGCCCTAATGGTGAATTGGCGAAATTAGCTCAGGAGGCGACTCCATAATGTGCGGTATATGCGGAATAGTTGATATGACCGGCAATTCCAATGTGCATTCGGTGGAAGCCATGACTCAGGCTCTGCTTCATCGCGGACCTGATACGGGGGGAATTCACGAATACAGGAACTGCATTTTCGGGCACAGGCGTCTTTCAATACTGGATCTTTCTGAATCGGCCAAACAGCCCATGATCTCGCAGGACGGAATGACATCTCTGGTTTTCAATGGGGAAATATACAATTTTCAGGAAATCCGCTCTCGCTTGGAGGGCCTCGGTCATCGGTTTCGAACTCAATCCGATACGGAGGTGGTTCTCGAACTTTATCTCGAAAAGCAAGAATCCATGCTTGACGATTTGAACGGTATGTTCAGCATCGCCATTTGGGATGAACGCCAAAAACGGCTCTTTCTTGCACGCGATAGGATGGGTAAGAAGCCGCTGTACTACTGTTTTCAAAAAGGCAGGCTCAGTTTTTCGTCGGAGCTTTTTTCTTTGCTTCGGGACGCGGTGATACCGAGACAGATTTGGGATCAGTCGCTTATGGAATATCTGCTGTACGATTTTATTCCCGCGCCTCATACTATTTTTCAACACGTAAACAAACTGCCCGCTGCCCATATGGCGATTTTTGACGCGAATGGGCTGCTTGTCAGCCGATATTGGTCCCCGCCCATGCCGTCTGAGGCATCGGATTATCAGGCGCAATCAAAGTTGCTCGAAGAATTGCTTGCTGATGCTGTCAAGTTGCGTCTCATTGCAGATGTTCCTCTCGGGTCCTTTCTAAGCGGCGGCCTGGATTCGACCCTGATCACGTCTTTAATGCAGAGGAACAGTTCAGAGAAAGTCAAAACATTCAGCATATCCTTTCCCGGGACTACCCATGACGAATCCGCCTGGTCGGATCTAGCTTCGTCCTTTATTGGAACGGAACACAGGTCCTACCCCGTGGAGTACGAAGTCGAAAATGTCTTTTCGCAATTGATACGGCACTTCGGCGAGCCGTTTGGCGATTCGTCAGCCATACCAACCTGGCATTTATCCAAAGAAACCCGGAGACATGTCACTGTTGCTTTATGCGGGGACGGCGGAGACGAGCTTTTTGCCGGATACGAGCGGTATTTGGCGCGGCGCTTAGACCTGATTTATGATTACTTGCCCGCGCTGCTTCGGGAGAGACTTGTCGAGCCGATTATCGATCGGCTCCAGGCAACGACCGATTATTATGGGACGAGTTTAACAAAAAAACTTAAACTATTCTCGTACGCGTCTCGCCGGATACGCGAAGAACCACTTGCGGTGATCCCCAGAACCTTTGCATTGAATGAAGCCCAATGCCTCACCGGGATAAACTATGACGTCAATGCCGACCCGGTGATTTCCGCCGCGAGAGAATTTTTAGGTCTCGACCCTGTAAGTCATATGATGTTCACAGATATGTATACGTATCTGGCCGAGGACATACTCACCAAGTCGGATCGCATGAGCATGGCCCACGCGCTGGAAGTCCGCAGCCCTTTGCTCGACTACCGAATCGTCGAACTAGCGTGTCGCATGCCGCTCGATTTTAAGCTCAAAGGCTTGACTACTAAAAGGATTCTCAGAGATGTGGCCCGCGAATACGTGCCGCAACCTATTCTCAAGAGGTCCAAGTACGGGTTTCAGGTACCGCTGGGCCGATGGTTCAAAGGCGACTTGAGGAATTGGACCGAACAGAGGCTTATGGATTCTCAGCATAGTTTCTTAGATAAAACCGAGGTGGAACGGCTCTGGGTTGAACATTTGAAAGGAAAAGCCGATCACGCGCATAAAATCTGGCTGCTCATATTCTTCAATGAGTGGCATGAACAAATTAAGTCCTGGTAGCAATTTCACCTGATCTAATCCGCAGATTACACAGATGTGCGCAGATGCAAACCCGAGATTGCTTCGTCACTTTGCTCCTCGCAATGACACGTTGCGGCCTGTCCTGGCAGAGCCTAACCCGACACCTGTCATTGCGAGCGAAGCGAAGCAATCTCTATTCTCATGCGTGGCAGCCCGCGTAGGATGCGGTAAACGAAGTGCACCGCATCGGTCGAGTACATTCTCTGAATTCAATTCAATACGCGGCATACCTTCAACAGCCCCGGCCAAAGGATACAAACCCCGTCGCTCATATTCCTGAAAACTTGGGTGCGACCACTCATCCACATACCGAACTCATCTTGCCACATTACTTTTCCTCGAGCGATGCGGTTCGCTCCGCTCACCACATCCTACGGGCTGCGAAATCTGCGGATCGGTTTCTCTTTTTTTAGTGGCTTACAGCTTGTCAATGAAGCTTCGGAACTTCCGAAAATATTCCGGGCCCCCGATAAAATAGGTATCGTTGTGCCCGGCGCCGACTAGAGTTACGAACTCTTTCGGAGCCTTGGTTGCGGCATATAACTCCTGACCCAGACGTAACGGAACTATATCATCACAGTCACCATGAAAGAACAGGATCGGCGCTGTGACACCACCGATCTTATCCAAAGAGTTAAGTCTGTTTCGCAATAGATTTTCCGGGACAGGCAGTGGAAAATGCTCCTTGGCCATAGCTGCCATGTGGGTGAAGGTTGATTCCAATATCACTCCATCGCAAGAACGGCTTGAGGCCAAATGCACAGCGGCTATACCGCCTAGAGAGCGGCCAAATATCACCAACTTCTGACTCGCTGCGTCAGCTCGCTTCCGGGCCAGCTCATACGCGGCGTCCGCATCCAAATAGAATCCGGCTTCTGTGATGGCGCCCCCACTGCGGCCGTATCCCCGGTAATCAAAAATCAGGACGCTAATCCCCACATCATATAGTCTCCGAATGTTATCTACCCGATCAGAAATATTGCCGGCATTGCCATGGCAAAAGAGGAGGAGCGCGGGACTGGATGGAGCCGCGACCAGCCAACCGTGGAGACGTACGCCATCACTTGTTTCGAACCATATGTCCTCAAAATCAAGTGCGGCTTCCGCAGGAGTACAATACAGATGCGGGTCGGGAAAAAAGATCTGCTTTTCAATGAAGCTGCTTATGGCGTTTGCTGTCAAGCTCATAGGGAATCTCCAGGACCATGTAAAATAAGCACCGCAGAGAACGAAAGAAATGCAGAGAACACACACAAGCAATTTAGTTTTTTTATGTGGTAAGTGCACTTAATTTTGTTTGCCGACACCCGCTTCCCTGCTGAGGAAGTTCCGCTAGGCGATTTGTGGAGAGAACTTGTCATTGCGAGGAGCAAGGCGACGTGGCAATCTCCGAAGCTTTGGGAGATTGCTTCGCTTCGCTCGCAATGACACCCCGCTGGTTATGCACCTTCAATGACAGGCCCTAACTTGTCATTGCGAGGAGCAAAGCGACGAAGCAATCTCGGGTTTGTTCCGATCACGTATGAGAATAGAGATTGCTTCGCTTCGCTCGCAATGACAGTCTTTGGCCGCTTCTAATGGTGGAGTTACTATCCCATTTTAAAAGTGCAGGAAAGTACAGTTATTAGTGAAACCAGTGATTATCCCGATTACGAATTTAGCGTCAGCGCGCGCCGTCCAACGCGTAAAGGGCCGCGCCCAAAGCACCCGTTATCTGCGGATGCGGCGGGATACGAACAGGATTCGGAGTCTGCTGCTGAATGAGTTCAGCCAAGAATGGGTTGTGTTCGATCACACCGCCGGTTAGCACAACCGTATCCGTGAGAGTATCCATCTCCATTACTCGTTTCATCACTGAGGTGAAGACCCCTCGCACGATACGATTCACCGGATGGCCCGCCTTTATTTTCTCCAGGACCTCTGTTGCGGAAAACACAGTGCAGTAACTGCCCAGAGAAACCTCGCCGTCAGCTTCACGAGCTAATGTGTCCAATTTTTCGATCGGCAAACGAAGTCGGACAGCCATTTCTTCCAGAAAAGCCCCGGTGCCCGCGGCGCATTTTCGATTCATCTTAAAACTCACACGCTGACCGCGGACGTCCAGCTTGATCACTTTATTGTCTTGGCCGCCTATATCCACCACAGTGATTGGACCGGGAAAGAAGTGCAAACAACCTCGACCGTGACATGAGATTTCCGTGAGGTTGGCAGTCGCGAAAGAAACACTCTTTCGCCCGTATCCGGTGGATACGACGTTCCTTATATCTTCTCCATTCAAGCCGGCCTGCTGAAGGCACTGGTCCCAGGCTTCTCCGGAGGCGGCCTGGAAATCGGTCCCGGAGTAGAGCACAGAACTGCCTAAGATTTGCCTCTGATTATTTACAATTACAGCCTTCGTGGTGCAGGACCCTACATCAACTCCACCGGCCAATTCGATTGTCATGTCATTGCCTCAAAGCAGGAATTCACCGCGGAGATCTCAGACTGTCATTGCGAGCGCAGCGAAGCAATCTCCTTGGTTGGGGGATTGCTTTCCCGCGGAACGCGGGATTTCACTTCTCGCAATGACACTCTCTGCGTTCTCAGCGGACTCCGCGGTGAAAATATGGTTATTGTTTTTCGTCGAGCTGCTCTATGAAAGCCTCTATGTTGGTTTTGGCCTGTTCTTCGGAGTAGCAGCGCAGATCGTTCAGGTCGCCGTTAATTACCAGCGTCGGCAGCGTCAGGCGCTCACTCATCCGCTGAGGCATACTGTAACGGCTATTGGAATTATTAGGGCAGGTCCTTGCATCATGATAAATCACGCCGTCAATCTGGAAATTCTTAATCCAGTTATCCATGTACGCTTCTTTGTATGACTCATCACGGACAATGAACAGTTCCGTATATGCCCTAGCCATAGATTCGAACGGTTCGGCCGGATCGAACGCGTCAAAAATCCAGCTATTGCAATAGGTCGATGCTATGATATTGGTCTTCAGAGATAAGAATAGCTCGCTCAAGTCTCTCAATTTTCCCCAGATCGGCATCCCATCCCAATAAACCCTGTGACGCTCGCCTGGAACAGCCTCGATCTTATCCTTCACACGCTCATCGAGTTCTTTGATAAGGACCTTGTAATAATCCACCGCTTCGGGCAAGCCTCTCAGGACCACCGCGGGCGCCATGTGTATAGTCGCATCAAAGAAGGTTATAGGCGCGGGTTTAATTGCTCCATACTCCAGTACCTGGCGCCAGAGTTTTGTGCACTCCAATGAGAGCCCAACCACTTCCCGCAGCCGATCAATATCGAACTTATTTCCGGAGACCTGCTCCAGCGTGGGGATCATGGCCTTCATCTGCTCGACAAGGTCCGTGACATGATATTTCTCGACAGACCCGACATTCCGATGGGTATGCACGCCAATAAGAGGAACATTCCATTCCCTCGCGTAAAAAGAGAACCAGTCCTGGACGTCACGACATTGATTGGTGTTGTAAACGAGCACATCAGCTTTAGGGATTGACTCGATCCCATATGCCTTTGTCAAAGGAGTTGCCTTTTTCAGGTATGCGCCCACATCCGAAGTGAGGTAGGAGCATATGTCCGGTGAGTACCCGATGGCGTTTGCGACAGGAATAAAATCCGTGGCCATTCTGGTGGCTCCCAACAGAGCCCCATGATTTTCCGGATAATAGACCTGGAACCCCATAGCATGGAGCAGTTCCGCAGGTCCAACCGAGGTGCACCACGCCACCTTGTGAGTTCCCTCCTTTTTAGCCTTGTCCAGGGAGAGAAAATGGTCTGCCATCAGGTTCTTCATGAGGGAGGTCGCGGCTATAGGCCGCCGAGCTGCAGCTTGGGATTTTTCAGTCATGACTCTCTCCTGTTTGAGATTTTGCGGTGTTACACGCAATCCCAAATTAATAAAAACTGCTACTGAAGTCAAGTTGAGACCTATGACAATATCGATCCGCAGATTTCTCAGATGATCGCAGATTCAGGAGATCCTCAAACCCATGCGATTATCAGCGCCGCGATGGAAGTTCACCGACGTCTCGGTTGAGGCTTCCTGGAGCCCGTATATCATCAAACTTCTTGTGTTTTCTCATCTGCGCACATCTGTGTAATCTGCGGATTAGATCGGGGTCACTTCCACCGGAGGAATGACAACACTGTACCCGATTACCGCACAGCCAAGACGGGACGCGCAGAGAACAGAGGGTTCGGTAAGTCAGGTTCCGCCTACTCGTTGTTCCGGCTTGACTTGCCTGTGGAATTCAAGTAGGCCCTTTGATGTAGACTGGAAGCCACTATCGACTTAAAAGAAAGGAAAATAAAATGAAATTGATGCGATTCGCGGTTGCCTTATTATTAATAGCCTTTGTCTCGGTCTCTGCATGGGCAGCCGAACCGACTCAAATTGAAAAAGAGGTCAAAGACTGGCTCAATGTGTATGCCAAGGCTTACGAGAAGAAGGATATCAATGCCCTAATGAGCATGATCGCGGCCGAGGCAGTTTTTATCGACAGCAGCCCTCAAGGCAGATACATAGGTGCGGATCCCATCAAGAAGGCTTATCAGGCTGAATTCACCCAGATGCAATCGGTAGTTATGGAACCTACTTGGCTTACTGCAAGTACCAAGGGCGATCTGGCCTGGTTTGCAGCCGAATTAACGGCCAAAGTGGATCTAGGCAAGGAGAAATTCGTGGTCCCGGGCCGTTGGACAGGTGTTCTTGAAAAACGCGAAGGGAAGTGGGTCATTATTCTGTCACATTTCTCTTACACAGCCATGGATGAGAAGGAAGAAAAGTAGGATATGATTGCATTTGGATAATGGATTTATGCTCGTTCCAGTCGGGTGCACCTGTGTGGCACCCAACTAGTCATTGCGAGGCCGTCAGGCCGTGGCAATCCCCGAAGCTTTGGGAGATTGCTTCGCTGCGCTCGCAATGACAGGTCGCGGGTTGAGCGCTCGCTTCAAGGCGCACATGCAGTTGTAGATGCATGAGACGTTGAATTACCGCTAGCCATATGAGAGTTTGCCGGAGGGGTCGGGCCCACTCGGCGTGGAGCCAACAGGCATCTTGAGACTGAGTGCTCTCGGCATGCTCCGATGCTCGGTAATGGATTGTCGCCGTCCGCGGAGGACCTTTTTACACAAAAAGCGGGTTCCCGATGGCCTTCTCGGGGCCTCTCTCGAAAAAGCGGGTTCCAGGTCTTTCTTCCATCCGACCGGCAGGGACGCCGGCCGCTACCAGACTTATGTAGCTTGTCCACAAAGTATTTAACATCTACAGCAATGACACCTCACAGATCCCGCTCGCAACGACAGACCTCAACGTGTACAGCAATGACGGGCCTTGGGTCATAGGTTCCCCCGTTCTTCCATGGTGACTTATGGGCCGAATTTTTTCCAAGCGCGGCGGTAGTATTTCGCAAGCACCTGGTCATCCAATCGATTTGGCTGAATGCCCGGCGGGGCCACGCTGTCCTTGGGGAATACGAATAAGGTAGGCAGCAAATTGTTATTGAGGAATTTCAACGGGATGCCCTCAGGCAGTTTCAGATTTGCAGGCTCAAGCATTCGCCTCGATGCCATGACGAATCCCCAGTCTCCGAACGAGGGAACATAAGCATGGTACGGGTACACGTTAAAGCGGCTTTCACCCTCGGGACCGATAGCGGTCTGCTCGAAAGTGCTCACTACGCACCAAAAGGCCTCTGCCGCGTAATATGGGCTCGTAGCCTGGGTAACCACTATTCCGTGAATTCCGAGATGCCGAGAAAGCAGCTTGTAGAAGCTTCTCGTATAAAGTCTAGCCAGTGAGAGATTATTGGGGTCCGGTAAATCCAATACGATCAGGTCCCATGATTCGGTTGATTGCTCGAGGAATTTTCCCGCATCCTCAATATGAACACGCACCTTCGGGTTCGAGAGTGCGTCATTCGAAAGGCTTGCCAATAACGGTCGGTCTCGAAACAAACGGATCATCTCCTCATCAAGGTCCACCAGGTCTATCGTTTGCAGGCTCGGATACTTGAGCAACTCCCGCACTGCCATACCATCCCCGCCACCGAGGACTAATGCTTTCATCGCGCCGGGTAATGCGGCCATAGCAGGGTGAATGAGGGCCTCATGATAACGATGCTCGTCCACAGATGAGAATTGGAGCTTTCCATCAATGAACAATCTGACGTCATTGCGCCACCGGGTGACTACCAATCTTTGATATGGGGTCTGTCGCGTCAGAATGATATCGTCCTGGTAAAGCAGGTTTTCGGTCATTGAAGTAAAAGCGCCGGAACCCGCAAGCCCCGCAACCAAGATAGCGGCCGAAATGGTCGCCATTACCCCTAGTCTCCTCTTTCTGCGAAGAAATGGGGCCAGCACCCGAAGCGCTACAGCTCCTACCGCGATATTAATAAGGCCGAAGAGGAAGGAAGTCCTGAGAAGCCCGAGATGCGGTACCAGCAGCAACGGAAACGCGCAGGAAGCAATAAGCGCCCCGATATAATCCAAAGCCAGCACGTTGGAAACCGTGAGCCGCAGAGCTTCCTGGGTTTTGAGAATCCTGATAAGTAATGGGATCTCCATCCCAACGAGAGTTCCGGTTACGGTCAGAACGATCACCAGAACCGGCAAATAAGAAGGCAAAGCGGCAAATGTGAACAAGAGCACAGCCGCGGAAAACCCGCCTGAAATTCCGATTCCTATTTGAACTCCGACAAACACGTCGGTCAGGTTTTTCCGGAAAAAACGGGTCAGGTAAGAGCCGAGACCCATAGCAGTAAGGAAAATTCCAATAACAATAGAAAACTGTGTGACTGTGCCGCCCAGCAGATAGCTGGATAGCGTGGCCGCAATGAGTTCATAAATGAGGCCGCAAACGGCGATCAGGAAGACCGCGGCTAACAGAAAGATTCCGGGAATGCGTTGCGTCATATTGAGATTACCGGCTTTGTCATTGCTAGACCGCGTCTCTGCCGGTTATGAGCCGGTGAGATGACAGCTTTTTTGGACGATCCACCGGCACGGAACTGGTGCCTGCTTGAAGAATGCTTCTGGTATTCCTTCAGTTACGAGCGGCCAAATGCTGTCATTGCGAACGGAGCGAAGCAATCTCCAGCTTGGGGGATTGCTTTCCCGCGGAACGCGGGATTTCACTCCTCGCAATGACACTTGTCTTACAGCCTGATTCTTTATCAAAGGTATTATTCCCTTATAACTATTTGCCGCCTCGGTACCCTCCGCCTGCATGAGATCTGCCCAGGAAATAGAAACCATGACCTGAGGTCCTGGCCCGAACAGACTCGTCCCGAAGGCTCACCGGCTTCTCAAGGGGTTTAGGCAAGAACCAGCCGTAAAAAGCCCCGCCATAGGCAGTCACAGTGACAGCCACAAGAATGGCAACTATAATAAGTTTAGCCGCAAGTCCTTTCATTGAATCAGCTCACGTACCTCAATCATCATCTCCGCCGTTTCCGTCATCGTCGCTATCCCCTGTGACCGTACGCCATCGTCGAGCTTCGAAGGCCATCCGCTTGAAAGGCCCAATAATCATCACCAATGCCGACAGCAGAAGTGGGATAATGAAATACCAGGATATTGTTTTATCGGCATACACTCGAATTTTCAGAGGCTCTCTTTTGGACGGCCCTGAATAATCGCTTCCTCCCTGACCATATACGAGGAGACGGTACGAGCCGGCTTTCTCCACCCTGAAGCAGGAATTGAAAGATGAAGATCCTTCGGTCCAAGTGCCTTCCGAATCCTGCCCATGATAATATGAGGCTTCTCCGTCAAATTCCGAAATCACCCGATCTTCTGCGTCTACAAGAGCAAAATCCGCTGCCAGCCAAGAATTCTTAACTGGAGCCTGCCCTTGCAGGCACAGGATGGTCCCATTGCGGCTCACAGTAAAAGGCTTTGTCATGTGTTCCTGAGAATACTGCTCAGCCGTGATATTTTCCTGCATAAGAGGCGTGTCTTTATCCGAGGAGAAAGCATAAAAGAGCAGCAGGATGTTCAAAGCGACAAACGCGGCTCCAATTATCCAGGTACCTGCCACCCAGGCCGAGGGCACATAAGGCTGGCAAGAGTACACGCCTTTGGCTTGCGGCAACTCCACGCTTTCGCCAACAGCAGCTTGCATTTCATCCCGGCCTATATATCGACCGCGAAATTGCTCGACTTCATTCCCGGTGATCTCCTGGTCCACATAATCGGGCGGTTTGATCATGTGGGTATACCGGGTCTTTTCACCAACCACCGCCACCCAAGGTAGAGCGCCATCGACCCACTGGAGAGTTAACTCTCCGCTTTCATAAATTTTGAATGACTCGTTGCCGACTCGCACCTGCATTTTTGCTACTGGTATTGGCGGGATGGGAATCCGCGTGTGAATTGTGCGACTTAAGGTAAAATGTCCATTTTCCTCAGAGAGCCATAAGTAACCGGAATCAGGATTGTACAGGACGTACTCCATCGAGCTGTATTGGACCTTTTCTTCCATCTCAACGTAATAGAGTCTTCCCATAATTTCATAGCGGGTATTTTCCAGGGTCACCGGCGCGCCAATATTAAGTGTAAATTTGGGTTGGTTGCCTTTGTTCCGGCCTACAACTCGAATTTCAGCTTCATCCAGTTGCAGGCCCGCGCCGCAGGCCGGGCAGACGACCATCCCCGTGGTCTCGACTCGAGGTCCTTCGTAAGGCTTTCCGCAGGACCCACACCGGATGACTTCGCCCACTTTGGACACTCCGGTCTTTTGTGCTTCCGGAGCGGGCTTGCCTTCTTTGAAATCAATGATCCGGCCGAAAAAGGCTGTAACATTTCCAGTGGCCGGATCGTATTCCAATCCGAAAGAAGAAGCTCCATCGGGCGTGGAGCCGTCCGCATATGGATAAACTTTGCCGATTTCCACCTGGAACGGTATTTCGCCTTCACCCCCCAGGCATTTGGCTTCTCCGATTTCTTCGATCACTCCTTCTTTTTCATTGAGCTTTATTCGCATCCCGGGCTTTAGCTCTGAATGCGGGGGAACAGGCGAAGTCAGTTTCATTGGGGATTCAAGGAAGAGTTCCCTCTCATCTTCGGTTAGCCACATGATCTCGCCGTTTTCCATTTCGACGAACCACTCGTTCCAGGTTCCCTTCTCATGCGCGTAGTGAATTCGACCGAGGACTCTGAACGAGCGTCCCTTGATCTTGCCCGTCGCGCCAACCTTAAACCGAGGCGAGTCAGGCAAATCCATGGATTTCTCGCCTGCCCGAAGGACTGATTCTTTGTCCCAGTAGATAGCGGTCTTGCAGTAGCCACAAACACGCATCAACACGCCCGGATTTGTCACCGTGTTTGATGCTCCGCACGAAGGGCACTGAAATTCGCGTTCCATGATCCTGTTATTTGCTCGCCTGTAGTTCTTCAGCCCGGAGTGTGGCCGCCTCGATCGCATCCATGATCAAGCCTCGGAGCCCGCCTGATTCCAAGATTTGTAACCCCGCGATGGTTGTCCCGCCAGGAGAGGTAATTCGGTCCTTGAGTTCACTAAATGGAATCTTTCCCGAGGTCGCCATGGTTGCTGCGCCCAGGACTGTCTGGACAGCAAGAGTTCGGGCCGTGGGTCGATCTAATCCCATCAGGACGCCCCCATCAGTTAGGGCTTCCATGATAATGAAAAGATACCCGGGACCGCTCCCGGACAGAGCTGTAACCACATTCATCATCTTTTCATCAACTATGACCGCCGTGCCCACTGCGTTAAACAGGTCCACCGCTACAGCGAGATCCTTGTCATCTGCAGTACCTGCTTTGCACACGGCCGTGGCGCCGGCTGACACCATCGCGGCCGCATTCGGCATAGCCCGAATGACACGGGCAGGCCCTTTGAGTTTCGACAGGATGAATGCGGTCGTGATTCCCGCTGCTATAGAGATAATTACAAGTCGTTCGTGTACCTGATGAGCAATGGATTCCAAGACCGGTCCAATTACCTGTGGTTTGACCGCGAGTATGACCGTGTCAATATCGGGAGTCACTGCATCGCTGATCCCGGGAACGGCTTCCACACCTAATTCTTCGACTATGGTCCGGCATTTGTCGGAGTCGATATCAAAGGCACGGATCATGGCAGGCAATGTTTTGCCCGATGAAACCAGCCCACGAACCAGAGCAGATCCCATGTTCCCCAAGCCTATTATTGCGAGTCTCTTCAAATTTCTACCCTCACAATTATCATTATGTTATAGTTGAAAATGATTCCTAGCAGAGGCAGGACCTATTTTGCCGCCGCTGAATTTCCGGCCCAAAATAGTATCACGAGAGGCCAAGACTGGACAGTTATTTATTGGAGGATAGCTTGATGAACCATCCTATGACTATCGATGCCAGGGGCTTGGCGTGCCCTCAGCCGGTCCTGGAGACAAAGAAAGCGCTCGAAAAAGGAGTTCCGGGACCTCTTACCGTGCTCGTGGACAACAGTACAGCGAAGGAAAACGTGATGAGATTCGCTCGCAACCAGGGATGCGAGGTGAAGATCCAGGAAAGTGACCCCGAACAGTTTCAGATCACGATACTCAAATGCGACAAGCCGGTTGAACCCTCTGCGCAGGAAGAATTGCTGCCTTGCCCGATGCCAGGAACCGAACCGGTCAGAAATGTCGTATATGTCGGGAACAACTGCATGGGGCGCGGGGATGATGAATTGGGGGCCAAGCTAATGCGCGGGTTTCTCAGGACAATGATAGATTCGACGCCTCTACCGTGGCGCATGGTTTTTATCAACTCCGGAGTCAAGCTCACCACAATCGATCAAGAAGCTGTGGAAGCGATTTCGCTATTGGAAGAGAAGGGCGTGGAAGTACTCTCGTGTGGCACTTGCCTCGAACACTTCAACCTGAAGGACAAGCTCGCCGCGGGCAAGGTCACCAACATGTTCGAGATAATCGAAACCCTTAACTCAGCTACGAAGGTGATCTCACCGGATTAGGATGGCAACGATCGAAATCATATCGGTGCGATAACGGACTCGAGGATTTGCCTGAGAATTTCTTTTCTTCTTTCGCGTAATTGGCCATCTGCAACGCCTGAGGTCGGAAGTATTCTATGTGATGTCAACGGGAGAAATACCTCTCTAAGATCACCGGGTATAACGTAATCTCGGCCTTCCAGGAGAGCCAAAGCCTGCATCGCCCGTCGGAGGTGCAAGCCGCCTCTGGAAGAGACTCCCAGCCTTATCAAGGGGTGCTCCCGGGTCGACCTCACCAGATCCAGCAGATACTCCATAACCGATGACTCTATTTTGACCTCATGGACCATTTCCTGAAGCTTCTTTATTGTGGATGCGTCCGTGACCGGCTCAAGCCGATCTGCATGAAAATGCTCAATGCCCCTGACCAAGAACTCTCGTTCGTAGTCCCTGTCCGGATAACCCAGGCTGATGGAAATCATGAATCGATCCAACTGACTTTCGGGAAGCTCAAAAGAGCCGAATCGTTCGATGGGATTCATAGTTGCCATTACCAGAAAGAGTCTCGACAGAGCATAGGTGCTTCCGTCCACCGAAACTTGTCCTTCAGCCATAGCCTCTAGAAGCGCCGATTGGGTTCTGGGCGATGTTCTATTGATCTCATCCGCCAGGAGCACTTCCGTGAATATCGGACCTTTTTTGAACTCGAACTCCGAATTCCGCTGATTGTAAACGTTTACTCCGAGCACATCGGATGGCAGCGTGTCGCTCGTGAACTGTACGCGCTTGAATCGCACGCCCATTGAACGGGCAGCGGCAATCGCCAGGAGCGTCTTTCCAACGCCGGGAACATCCTCGATTAGGACGTGGCCTCGAGCCAAAAGAGCCACTATGACTTGCTTGATCTGATTTTCCTTCCCGATCAGGACTTGTGAAATCGATTTGATAAGCTGTAGAGCTGGTTCGCCGGAATGGTTCATTATATGCCCTCTGGGGGAATGTTTGTCCGGTTGTAGATTATCGATTTTCCCTGTGTTTTGTCAACGAATGCCGACGGAGGCTTTTAACTGCCGATCAACCGAGTATATTGTATACTACTCCGGACTATCCGGATTAGTGACGGATTTTGGCACAATCCCAATGGAGAGGCAGGGCAATGTATTTACCGGACATTTTCAAGACATTTGTTGAGAGGCACCGTAGTATTTCCGAAGCGCTCCTTAAAGTGGGCGAACTCTGTTCACAGGCCGGGCCGATAGATCAGGTTACGCAACATTTGATCCAGATGGGAATCGCAGTAGGCGCGGGCTCGCAAGGAGGCCTCCGATCGCATGCCAGGAGAGCCCTGGATGCGGGAGCGACCAAGGAACAAGTAATGCAGACCGTGCTGCTTTCATCGACACTCGTAGGCTTCCCTGCAATGATTGCTGCCTACGGCTGGCTTGAAGAATTGATCTCAGCCCGGGAATGATGAGGGAGAAAAGAGAATCGGGGAGGGACGTTTTTGCAGAAAGTGCTCCGCGCACGGCGAAAAATGAGTCACGAACAGGAGCGATGTTGGTCAACGGAGAGCCGTTTCCGGCGCAATATTGGCCCCACGCCGAGTGGACCGAACCTCTCCCCCAAAAACTCTCGTATGGCTGGCGGCGTCCCTGCCCGTCGAATATTGATTCCAGACAGCCCCTGCCCTGCCTGATTAGCCCACAGGATTTAGAGGCGCAGCCCGAACTCGCAGTATGTGCATCAGCCCTTAATTGACCGCCAGCCATTTAGTCCCGCGTTTCGCGGGATTGCCGGAGAGGCCGGTGGGGTCAGGTCGTTCATCCGGAGATCCCGCTCGATCCCCTCTATTCGCCTCCACAGGCTGGCATCTTCCGTGATCTCATTGTTCATGTGATGAAGAAGCGCCAGCTTTCGGAAAAGGGACTGTTCAAATGCTAAAAAAACAGTCAGAATGGGGAGACGCTAGAAAACAGACTAGCAGGAACCAATAGTTTGATGGGGACACGTGAGATGGGCTCTGCTTCCGATTATCTCCAATATTTGCTGAACTTTTTCTCATCAGCAGTATCCTTGCGCATGGCGCTGGGAATTGTAGCTTTGATAATTTGCTTCATCCTATTGCGCTGGATCTGGAGGCAGAGTCTAAAGGAATTCAAAAGCGGCATGCTTTCACATGACGAGCCCCAGCCAAGGAGTGGACCATCGCATTCCCAGAAGGAGGCAGCGGTGAAAAAGGACTGGGAAGCGCTGTTCGTCCGTTTCTGTCGTGCATCAGGTTCGGCAATTGGCCGGACGGCAAAGGAATTGAAGGCGGGCAAGCGTCCTCCTGAACATTCCAACAGACAGATTTGTCCCAAATGCGGCCGCACATATCAGGACGCTGCGACGAAGTTTTGTCCGGCGGATGGAACGAAGCTAGTGAAACCGGACGCATGAGAGGAGATCCCGACTCAAGCGAAGCCGGTGGGGTCAGGTCGTTCATCCGGAGATCCCGCTCGATCCCCCCTGTTCGCCTCCGCAGGCCCCGCATGCTGAAGGGGAGTCAAGAGCAGGCTTCGCCCCGCACTCTTTGCTGGCTTCGGTAGCGGCCGGCCTCCGCGCCGGTCGTTTGCCGGCGTACGTCATTGCGAGGAGCGAAGTGACGTGGCAATCTCGGATTTCCTCCACCGCGGACGAGAATAGAGATTGCTTCGCTGCGCTCGCAATGACAGTCCATTAACACGACCTGAGAAACATACCGGCAAAGACGAAGAAAAGCCTCTGACGGAGGCTGTTCGCAACACAGCCGTACCTCAGCAGAGCAACAACCGTTGTTTCCTCGCCAGGAGAAGTGTTTTCCTTGAGAGAGGACCCACTAATAGGTGACGCACTAAATGCCTTGAATATCGCAAAAACTTGACTCTTCTTATCACTTTGAGCCATACTCGCGCAAATGTACTGATTGCGATAAAGACTGCAGAACTGTTCCAGAAATGACAAGCTGTGCCTCAAGTTTTTGTCCTCGGGGCGATTTCATTTGGCTATGACTAAATTCACGAGGGGGTTGACATGAGCAATCAACTCACAAGATTTCGCATAGAAGGTTTACATAAGGTCTCCACGTTCGACATTCCCATTGTTAACAACAAGCTAATTTTGGTGGGAGAGAATGGAGCTGGGAAAAGCACCGTAGCAAACTTTGTCTATTTCTTTCTCACGTGTCAGTGGCATCGAATGCTTGCGTACACATTCGATAAGGTAATAGCACAAATCGATTCGGAAAATGTTACGATAAGCTTTAGAGAAATCAATTCGATGACACGGCGTAAAGATAAGGCTTACCACATCCACCCCGCCGCTATGGATGAATTGGATCTGTTGATACATCGAGAATCGCCCGACTTCATATTGGAGAATTTGGAAAGATTTTCGCGTTCAATGAGCCGCCATTATGGAATGAGTCCTTCGTTTATCAGAGAGTTCGTTTTTGACAGATTGAGACGAGGAGAAAACGAAGATGAAGAAGACATGCGGAAAAAGTATGATGCAAAGGCCAAAACCATAAAGCGGGCTATTAAGCATCAAATCTTATTTTTGCCCACGTATCGCAGAATCGAGCAGGATTTGCGAGCCATTCGGCCCGACTTAGCGGAAGAAGTTATTCGGCAGGAGACTTATTCTAGACCTGATCGAAGGCGGGATTTTATTGAGTTCGTAGAATTTGGGATGCATGACGTTGAGGATTTGATTCAACGTAGATTGGCAGAAATAAAGAATGAAAACTTGAGTAGGCTGAATAGCCTGACAGGTACCTATCTGCATGATGTTATACAGGGCAATTATCAATCAAATGACCCAATATCAAAACTGAGGACAACAGAAGATTCTGTAATAACGCCTATGTTTGAGCGAATGCCTCAGGAAATTCTCTCAGATGACGACAAGTCAAGGCTGACCGAAATACTCAAAGAAATCAGAGAGGCTGGTCAAATAAAGGATGAGTACAAAATCATAGCGCATTTCTTGGCACAATTGATTGACATATATGAAAAACAGCAAAAAGACGAAACTGCTGTGAGGAAATTTATAGGAGTGTGTAATGACTATTTGTCTGAAAAGAAACTTGTCTATGATAGCCTGAAATTCGAGGTTTCCATAAATAGAGAAGATTCTGAAGGGCGTGAAATTAGCATGAGTTCTTTGTCATCTGGCGAAAAACAGATAGTTTCACTTTTTGCACACGTTTACCTCTCGGAGGCTAAAGGCTTCTTTGTGATTATAGATGAACCCGAACTGTCACTTTCGGTTAAGTGGCAGCGGCGTTTACTGCCCAGTCTTCTGGAAAGTGGCAAATTCGGTGGACTCGTGGCGGCAACACATTCTCCTTTTATCTATGAAAATGAATTTGAACAATATGCTCATTCTCTGAATGAATTCGTGGAGGATGCTAAATGAGCTTTGTCGCAGAATTGAGAGAGGCTCGAACTTGATCGGTAGCTGTTCTGCACGACTTTTTGATAAATCTGAAGCGGTCGCAAGGTCGAATTCATGCTTTTTTCGAAAGCGATGAGGATCGGTCATTTTATAACAATTTCATATACCAGCGTATCGAAAAAGACCTCGTCTTTAACTATTCCTGCGACGGAAAAGATCAGGTTTACAGTGTCTATGATAGAATAATGAAAAGATCATTGGGAAATAATATTGCACTGTTTTTTGTTGATAAGGATCTGGAAGAATTTCTAGGAGAAGAACATGTCAAGGCTGCCAATATTTTTGTTACTGATTACTATTCGATCGAAAACTATTTGGTAGACGACTACATGCTGGATAGAATCTTGACTGAATTATTTCATCCCAAGAATGTGAAATTAAAAAATTCCGAAATTAAACTCAAATTTCAAGCTGCGCTGGAACAATTTTATGATTTGATGCGCCCGTTAATGGCTTGGGTAATATATTTGAGAAGGAATTCTATAAAGGTCTACCTCAATGATGCGAACACCCAATTCCACAAAATTCTGAAGCTTGATCATGATCTGACAATTTCCACGAGAACGGGTGATGGTATCGAACTTCTTGCCAGCATTTGTAAAGTGATCACTCCACCGAAGTTTGCCAGTAAAAAAGACGCAATTGTCCGGGAACTTAATGGAATTAATCCGAAGAAGTGGATCAGGGGCAAATATGAACTCTGGTTTTTTGTGACTTTCTGTTAGAAGCTCAGAGAGAATATTGAAAGTGATTTGAAAAGGGGCCAGAAGCTTAGCGTTAAGCTAAATATGGAACTTACGAATGCGGTGGCGCTGCTTGCTCCGAGAGCAGTATGTCCTTAAAAACTTAGAGCATTTTTTTTGGCAAATAACTTGAATTGAATTATCTTTCAAAGAAAATGGAGAAACAGCACGTCAAATTGGCAGTCAAGTAGCCTCACAATATCCTAACTTGCTTATTATATCTTCTTTTGAGAATTTAAGGAATTCTTGAGATCGTAACGCCGCGCTTATTCTTGATTACAACCAATCGGGAGGCACTGAAAATTCACTACGGCATTATCGGAAAACTGATTTCGGGAAGAGCCAATTGTGAGAACCGCTTTTCAGGACCTGACCCCAGATACGTGCAAAGGGGTCAGGTCTTGTTTCTTGCTTTCTCCCTTTCTCGCTGGACAATCCTGCTCACCGTAGAATAGTGGAGTCCGACATGCGCTGCAATTTCCGCTTGGGAATAACCATGCTCCAGATGAGCCTTGGTGATTGCCAGGTCCCATTTCGGT
>JBKQRG010000338.1:0-17325 GCA_052144015.1 Desulfomonilaceae bacterium | reverse complement strand
CACTATAAAATGACTGTCAACTATATTATACATAATTACATGCCGACAAAGTCTACTTACGCATGCCGCTTTCCCCAATCTTCGCCAAAGCTTAACCCCTCCCGCCTCTCAAAGATCCGTCTGAGAGGCTGCAACGAAGTACCTGAATGAGGCCACGAAGGCAAGTGTCGCGGACGACGCTTTGCAACTCAGATTACTGGACCCGTTCATCGGGGATTTGACTTTGGACGGTATTCACTTGGGTACTCTTCAGCATTTCATTCGGCATCGAAAGAGCCAAGGTGTAAAGAGTCGGACTATCAATTACGCGATTCAGACCACAAGGCACATCTTAAATTTGGCCGCTTCGGAATGGCTGGATGAAAGCGGTAAGACCTGGTTAGAGCATGCTCCTCGGTTCAAGTTCTTGCCTGAAACGGATAGGAGGCCACCTTACCCGCTTTCGTTCGAAGAACAGGAGGGGCTCTTCGCGGAACTGCCCGAGCATCTGAGAGCGATGGCGCTGTTCAAAGTAAACACTGGTTGCCGCGAAGCCGAAGTCTGTAATCTGCGCTGGGATTGGGAGGAAGAGATTCCTCAGCTGAATACGTCAGTCTTTGTCCTTCCTGCAACTAGGGTCAAGAATGGAGAAGAAAGGTTGGTAGTCTTGAACAGCGTGGCAAGAGCAGTCATTGATGAAGTGAGAGGACGGCACCCAGATTATGTGTTTACCTATCGTGGAAGGCCCTTACAGCACATGAATGACTCAGCCTGGAAAAAAGCAAGGATAAGGGCAGGTCTTCCACAGGTGCGGGTTCACGACCTAAAGCACACGTTCGGACGACGATTGCGCGCCGCAGGAGTATCTTTCGAGGACAGACAAGACTTGCTTGGCCATAAGTCATCGCGGGTGACAACCCATTATTCGGCACCCGAGCTGATCAATTTGGTACAAGCAGCAGAGCGGGTTTGCGGCAACCATTGGCACAAATCTGGCACAATGGTGATTCTAAAAGGAAACAGCCGTCTGCTCACGGCTGTTAAGTAAAAGAGTTTATTGGATGTTTCTGGTCGGGGCGACTGGATTTGAACCAGCGACCACCTGAACCCCATTCAGGTACGCTACCAGACTGCGCTACGCCCCGACTCAAGAATAAAGCATAAGTTAACTGCTGTTTTGTGTCAATCTCAAAGATCCAAATATCGAATAGACTTGCTAAATTGCTAGTATATGTGATATTCTAATAAAAAACTTTAAATAAATTCAAACCATCTACCTGGATTCTCCGAGGAGCCGCCCATGACAAGAAAATATTTTCTAGTTTTACTCATCTCGGTGCTGATATTGGCATCATATGAATGGGCGCCTGCACAGGGAGTAATCATAAATCCCGAAGCCGTGGATTATCCTCTGGCGAGACCCACTCAATACCCTTCACGAAAAGGTGATCAGTATGAATTGACATTTGGGGTTCGCCGGTGGTTGAACCCTATAGAGACCCGAGATGATCCGGGTTTCAAGCAAACCGTGGAAGACTCTGTTAATTGGTATCAGGTCTACAGCGGGTATGGCGTGATCGGCCACGGAGAAGATGTTTTCACGCGCCGCGGAGCCCAATTCAGGCGGACGCATCGAGGGAGGTAATTCTCCCTTTTAACGCCTTTGCTAAAGAATTCTTCGTGTTCCGGAGTCGGACGGGGTCAACTACCTGTTTGATGTATTTTCGAGAGTGGTTATAATCCAGAATGCCCATCTGGGCGAATCGACTCAAGGCGTTGCCTACCAATGCCATCGGAATCGACGGTAAAGGTCTTTTCAAATCACCCGTGTACAACGCTTCGGCTATGCTAAACAGGTGCTTGGCAAAATCCTTTTGATTAATTCCACCTGATTTAAGACTTTCCGCGGCAGCCAGAACCAGATAGTAAATTTCAAGTATATCTCCCAGAATTCCTCTGAAAACCTCAAGCTCACTGGGTGAAGCCGTGTCCTGCCCGGAATGCCTGAGCCAGCCATTCTCTAAAAACCACTGGAAAGTGCTATCCAGGATTTCCCCGTTTTGACCGAGCGGATCCACAATGATTTCCAGAGACATAAGCTCCTTTAAAAAACTGAAATCGTCTTGAATAACCTGCGTCAACTCCGTTGCACCGGAACCGTTTGCGATGAGAGCGCTTGCTAAAAGTGACTCAGGCCAGAGATAGTTTACGAGGGAGTTTTTGTAGAACTGGAGATTTGCTCGTTTTTGTTCATTCACCAAATAGCAATTACCACCGGTTAATTCATCAGCCTCGATTTCGACAAATCCACGAAATTTCAAAAGCCCTAAAGCCGTCTCGACGACATTTTCCAGTTTACTGAGACTTTCCGAGACTTCGAACCCGCGGCGACGAAGCGCTCGATTATGATTCTGAACCGCGTACATAAGAACATCATGAGGAATTTTAGTATGCCCGGAATAGACGAGACCCGCGGCAAGCAATTCGATCGGAGTAACCACTCCGGCACGCAAAATCCCATACATGATCTGGAAAGCGAAGTCGTTGACGAATTTGCGGTTTTCTCTAAAAGTAGTTTTTCCCGGTTGCCATTCAAGGCCCCATTTTTTAGAAAATTCTCGAAAGGACATGGCTTTATCAAATCGGAGATAGACCTTTCCAAAGCTTTTCCTGAGTATCTCTCTTGCCCGAATTATCGAGAATAGCGACTCTTTTTGTTTATCGCGGCCGGCAAGTTCTCTGAGGTACGAATTTTCCTCGGGAATCTGATCATACCCTATGAACGCTGGGACAAAGATCAGGTCCTCAACAGCGCCTTCCTCTATGGTTTGCAAAAGAAAGGACAGTAAGCCAAGCTTTGGGAGCAATAATTTTCCCGTGCGGCTCCTCCCTCCCTCTATATAAAAGATTATATTTGCTTTTTCTTTAACCAGCACTTTCACGTAGGCTGCAAAAACATGAGTGTAAAGATCCAATCCCCTGAAAGTACGCCTTAAGAAAAATGCGCCACCATTGCGCAAGAGTGGACCTAAAGGCCAGAAAGAGAGATTCTTACCCGCGGCAAAGTACGGGACTGCCATCTGATTAATGAAACAAAAAAATCCCATGAGCAGGTAGTCAAAATGGCTTTTGTGACACGGAACTATGATTAAAGACTCTTGAGTATTCAGTTGTTTGATCGTTGCAAAATCTGACTCCTTCAGATCGATCCCGGCAAAAACCCTCTTAAACATCCACTTCAGCACATAAAAGAGAAGATGGTGAATTTGGAGATGCGGGTCTCCGGCAATTTCATCTACGTACGATTCCGCTTTCTTGCGGATTTTCGTTTCCGGAACCCCTTTGTTTTGGGCCGATTCCCTGACGGCTCTCTGAACACGAGAGTCCTGGAGAACTAGCTCCTTAATTTCCGTTCTAGTGAGCTTTTCCGGCCCGCGATTTACTCGAATCCTTGAATTAATTGAATCGATCAGTTGTTGTCGAACTTCAAACGGCAGGTTTTCCCCTGATTTAGTGGCGCCGAACTCTTCAAATTGCGCAATTGCATAAACAGGTTCACCTACAAGCAATTCCGGGATCGTCCAGTGTCTCATGGCGATCAAAATACGTCTGATCAAGCCCGGTCGATCCGGATTACCAAGAAAAGTTTCCCAGAATGGCCGGATTGCGGATCTCGGCGCCCTATCGTAAAGGATCATCATCGGAACAATGGCTATGGATTTTGCCAAACGGGGTTGAAGGTCCAAAATAAGTTGAACAGGGTCGCTTTCGGGCCTCAAATATCGACGGCGTGAAGTCTTCTCATCCACCAGAAATAGAGCCGCTCCGTCCCCGGCGTTTAGAATTTGTTTCAGGATATTTTCGTCATAGTGTCTATCTTGCCTCTTCTTCAGCACAGTGGACAATTTAGTCTTCCACACTCGGAAAATTTTGCTGAACGAAACGGCGGTTTTTGCAGAAGCATCAAAGATAAAATTCGGAACGGGCAATCCAAGATCTGCGAATCTCATTCGTAGAAAATGCAGGTCATACGTGGTCCTGAACTTAAGCGCGTAGACAATCGCATTATTTTCTGCAAGATCCCTAAGCTTCGCGACGACATAGTCGTCGATGCGCACCCGGGCCGAGAGGAGACGTATAGCGCTCCTCAAAATCCAGGGAGGCTCCTGATCAAGTACAGTATCGAGATGTCGAAATCTGCCGTCGCTAAGGAATTCCGAAACCATATTTCTTTTGTTACAGTCAGTCATCAGGAGAAATGTAACCTCCTGCAAAGTAAATCGGAGCCCGCCGCTTAGCGGAACGAGGCTTTATGCCTTGGAGCACATGCGCTTTGGCGATGTTAACCGGATTGACCTGCCGCTTGCAATATTATGATCATCCTGTTAGATACTGAACCCTGTAGCCGACAGGCTACCAAACAACGCTCTGTGTAAGCAATAGCGAAAAAACGAAAAAATAAACGAACCTGAAAAGAATGCTTTTGAAAAGGTCATTTTATGATATGAATAACCCTTATTGAGTGACGCGATGCGGTTAAACCGAATAATCTCACCCTATATGCTAATGCTCACGATCGCGAACGTGCTCTTGTCGGCCCCGGTCTTGGCGGAGGATTATCTTGATTATTACGAACAAGGCGAATTCGCCCTGCGCGTTGAGAAATGGGACCGAGCCATTGAATTTTTCACGAAATCCATTCAGGAGAACCCCCATTTTTTTGTTGCTTATCACTATCGCGCGATTGCCTATTCAAAAAAAGGCGAATATGACAAAAGTATTCAGGACTTGAAAAAAGCAACTCAGCTGAATCCCGATTATCCCGATGCCTTTGGCCTTTTAGGAGTGGTTTATGAAATTAAAAAGGATAACACGGCAGCGCATGAAGCTTACCGGGAAGCCCTGTCACGCGAAAAGCGGCCGGCAGTTCGAAAAATCCTTGAAAAAAATATCCAGGATTTAGAAGCAAAATTGAAGAAAAAATAACCTTCAGTGCGTTTCAGCTATACGGAGAGCCTGAGTTGGTTTTAATTGACTAGATGATGACCTTGGTCCAAACTAGTGGAACAATCAATTTAAGGAGAGATGAAGAATGCCTACGTTAGAAATCGAGGGAAGAACATTCGAGGTGGATGAGGACGGTTTTTTACAAGATCCTAATGTCTGGAATGAGGAAGTCGCTCGGCTTTTCGCCAAGACTGAAGGAATCGACAGTATGACTGACGACCACTGGAAAGTGGTCAATTATCTGAGAAACTATTACATGGAATTCAATATAGCGCCGATGATCCGAAAGCTGTGCAAGGACACAGGGTTTAAGCTAAAACAGATTTATGAATTATTCCCTTCCGGGCCGGCCAAAGGCGCTTGTAAAGTGGCGGGGCTTCCTAAACCGACGGGCTGCGTTTAACACTGATTCGTTCGATAAGACTGCGGCGAAAAATCTTATTTACGGGGAAAGCCGATTGGGAAATCACTGCCCGATGACGGATTACGCTATTTCATTTTCGGATTGTTGCACTATTGGGGATTACTTGTCCGGCTAACGCTTGCAGCACACGTTGCAGCGCAGCTTGCCGAGCGATTCTCTGAGCAGCGGCTGCGACCGGTTGAGCATCCAGAGAAAGGGCGGCTATTTGACGGTTCAAACTGTCTTGCCGCCTTTGAAGATCCTGAAGTCTGCGCGTGCAGTTGACAAGATCATTCTGCGGAACAATGTTGATATTACCCTCCGGATCTCTCAGGGTCTGGAGTTGCGACGCGTTGGTAATACAGCGCTGTAATTCTTTCAGTTCCCTCTGAAGGGCCGCAGCGTTTTGCGCGATGATATTTTGGCGAACCTGAATAGTGCTTGGTCTACCTCCGGAGGGTGTTGACACCGCTTTAGCCGCGGCGCTTGGCGCAGCCTGTGGTATTGTTTGGGACACTTGGGCATGAGCAGCAGATACGAAAGGCACCAACAGCGTCGCTAGCAGGATAGAAAATCGCACCCTCGCTTTCATCATTTGACCATCTCCGATCTTCTGATACTCCTTCACTTTTGTTGCCACTTATGACCCAAACTTTTCGGCGCCGATTTGGCCCCAATTGGGGCAATTTCAGCAAATGCTTTTCAGACCGAATTATCGAAGTATCCCAAGTCTTCGTTCCACTACGGCTTGATTAATTCTATATCCGATAAGTGAGGTGTAATAATCGCCTTGAGCTTGGGCTAGTTGTCTTTGTGCATCCAAAACTTCTATGTAAGTGGCCACTTGCTCCTTGTATCTTTCTCGATTGATCCGAAAATTTTCTTGCCTGAATTCAACAGCCTTGCGGTTATCCTGGATATCACTCTCTGAACGTTTCATATCTACGAATGCAGATTTCACCTCATTCATGATCTGCTCGACTAACTGCTCTCGCGCGACAAATGCCCTGGCCTGTGAAGCCCGCCTTTCCTTCACTGTTTCGCGGGTTCGAAATATATCAAACGTCCAGGTGAGCAAGCCCTGAATGCGCCAGTCGTTCGTTCCTTCCGGATCAAAAGTGTTCCAATCATCGTTGAGCCGTGATCCCTGAGTTTGAAGAGAAACAGCCGGCAACAAGTCGGCTTTAGATGATTTCAATAATGCCAGTGCCTGCTCGACGGATATGTTCGCTTGCCGTATCTCAAGCCTATTAGCTGCAGCTGTAGAGTAAATTTCGGGTACTCTGTATGCATTCGGCCTGTAATTAATATCCTGCACCACATCAATCGGAGTCTCTTGCGGATAGCGCAGCAGAAAATTGAGCTGGGCCTTTTGTCTTTGAACTTCCGTCAGGGATTGGGTTCTCTGAATTCTGGCTTGGGCGAGCTGCCCTTCGGTGGATAAAACATCAACTTTGGGGACAACACCTGCCTTGAAGAATTCACGAGTCTGGTTACGAAGCGCCTCAAGCGCTCTAATAGATTGCTCGGCCACCTCCAGAAGCTTTTCGGCTTGTATCAATTGATAATATGCTTCGTACACATCAAGGACCAGGTCCTGGGTATCAACTTGGTATTGAATAGCTGAATAATCCACTCCAAGTTTGGCGAACTTATAATCGTTCAGCAGTTTACCGCCGGTAAAGATTGGCTGAGTCATTGTCGCAGTAAGGGCAAAAAAACGATAAGGATCTATCCTATAAGGATAATTCGGGCTGAGCAGAGGTACCCCAGTCAATGCTCCCGTGCCAAAGCCTCGAACGATCCAGCGTCCGGGTGAAGTCCCTGCGAATGCCGCGATATTCGCTGCTTGCTCATATCTGTACCACGTAGCGCTGTATTGAATATTGGTAGAGGGAAAGAAATCGGAAAAAGCCTCGCGACGCTGGTGCTCTTTTTCCTGTGTGGCAAGTCGAGAATCGGTCAGGCGGAGGTTTCTATCGAGTGCGATTGAGACAGCCTGCCGTAGGTCCAGCTTTGCATCCTGACGTGCCCCACGGTGGCGATTTTCGGCATCACCCCCGTACAGGGGCGCGGCTATTAGAATGATCATGGTGACCGCGATAAAGGCAATATTCCTCGCGGTCCGCGAAGACGCCATACCCACAATCCTCCTGAGCAAAAACATGAATATCCGGCTGTGGGCCGGAAAACCACAAAAGAACAGCCACCCGGGAATTACCCGGGTAAATCACAGTCGTGAAAGTTAAAAATTAAAACCGGTCTCTCCACGATACCACATGAGAGTCCAATCCGAGAACCCTTGCCGGCTGAATTTTTTAAAATGCTAGAAAAAACGTGTTTAAATCATCATCCTGGAAAATACTTTTATATTTCCCATCAGGTTTTCCACTGAGATCCTCTCATTTGGCGCGTGGGCAGTGCCGACAATTTTCTCCCACACGGCCGCAGGGAGCCCCCTTCTCCTGAAAAACAGAGCGACAGTTTGACCTCCAATCCCATTCGGCCGTGCCTGAACTCCGTAAACTTCTTGAATGGCCTGAGTCAGGGCGACAACCACCGGAGAATCGGAAGGAGTCGCCTCTGCCGACGGATTCTTAAGAAATTCTTCGACAGTGGTTTTCACGCCGAACTGATCCTCGATTCTTTTGGCCACCTTCTGCATCTCTCCCATAACCGAATCAAGGTTGATCTCGGGAAGCACTCTGCAATCAAAGTAGAAAACATCTTCTCCTGGAATCGTATTTATATTGGGAACGTTAGCCTCTTTTTTAGTGGGCTCAAAAGTGCTTACTGACGGATTAAAAAACGAATTCTTTTGGGTAAAACGAGCAGCCAAGGATTGATCGAGTTCCACAATAAAATGAGAGGCGGCCCGAAGCGTGTTGATACTCAGGTCCGGCCGGCTGGCATGCGCTTGCTTTCCTGTAACCTTGAAGCGCACGTGAAAAAGATGTTTCTCTGCAACCTCGATTTGATCTCCATCTTTATTGCCTGCATCCGGAACAATGATCAGGTCCTCAGGATGAAAAAGTTCTGCACGCTTTTTCAGCACGTAATCGAGCCCGTATAGGCTCCCCGTCTCCTCATCAGATACTAAAGCCAAACCTACATTCAACGCAAAACCGGCGGTCGCTGCCACCGATTTGACCGCGAAAATGCTTGCAACCAGCGCCTGTCCATTATCTTCAACACCGCGTCCGGTAACAAACCCATTTTCCACTCTTGGCTGAAACGGATCATGATCCCATAAGGAACGTTCTCCCGGCGGGACCACATCTATGTGAGTCAGTATCCAGAGAGTTCTGGAAGAATTTTTACCATTAAATAGAGCAACCAGGTTTGGGCGTATTCCGTCAGGAACCCGATTATCCGGAGCATGAATTTCTTCGACCATGTCCGGCTTCAGAGACAGGACCTCGTCTCGAATCACTCTATATTTTTCCATCTCGCCGGTTCCGTGATTCTCCGGACCGACAGCAGGGATAGCGCAAATCCGGGTAAGGAAATTTACGCAGTCATCTTTGAGTTCGTCAATTTTGGGTACAATTTCCTGGAGCCGCACGCCGCCTCCTAAAGTTTGTAAAAACAATAAGATAGCAAGATACAATTGGAAACAGCAATGTTACTGGATTTTTAGCGTGCTTGTCAAGCTGGAAAAGGTGAACGGCGCTGTTCTACGACTCTCTATCAAACGCATTCTTATTCGAAATAAAAATGAAAAAGCCCTGTTTTATTTCTTCTACTAGAGCTATTGTGCTCTGATCCTTGACCAATAGAGACGACAGATACATAATAGTTGTTAACCAGCCATATCCGAACAGAAATCTGGGCGCAGAGTCAACGACTGTAACGGTTCAAAAGTGTCGGGAACTTGGAGTAGAAGCCTTTGGCTTACAAGGGAGTCTTTTAACTTCAGGGCTATGCGAGTGTACCCAAAACGGGCTTTCAATTTTGTAACGTGGTGAACCGAAAAGGATCGTTATTTTAAGCCGTGAGGTGATATTTGGCCATAAAGGTGGGGATCGTGCGTGACCTCCGATTCCTGGAACACAAGCCGAGTATTGTTCATCCCGAAAGCCCGAATCGTCTCAGGGCAATATACAGGATGCTGGAAAAGGATTTTCCGCATGGCCTCACAATCATACAGCCGGCATTGGCCATGCTTGAACACCTGGAACTAGTGCATCCGCCAGCATACATCAAGCAGATTCTCGCCACCGCAGACCGAGACTTTACGAGCTTGGCCCCGGACACTCAGGCCAGTTCGAAGACTTATTTGGCCGCGTGGTTGGCAGTAGGTGCTTGCATCGACGGATTAAAGGCTCTTCTAGACGGAAGTTGCAGGGCATGTTTTTCTTTGGTGCGCCCTCCTGGCCATCACGCTTTGCCTGATCGCGCAGGTGGCTTTTGCGTATTCAATAACTTGGGCATCACGTCGCGTTACGCAATGGAGGAGCATGGTTTTGAAAGAATACTCATAATCGATTGGGACGTGCATCATGGCAATGCGATTCAGGATTTGTTTTACTCTGACAAAAGAGTCCTGTATCTCTCGTCTCATTACATGGGATGGTACCCGCACACGGGTGATTGGGAAGAGACAGGTGAAGGCGAAGGGGCCGGATACAATGTGAATTTGCCTATTCCAAAAGAATTGGAAGATGATGATATTATCCATATCTATCGTGATATACTGAACCCGATAGTAAGGAGGTTCAAGCCCGAGCTGATCCTCGTCGCAGCCGGCTTTGACGCTCATCACCGCGATCCTTTGGGCCGGACCCGCTTGACCGAAAAAGCCTACGGATGGCTAACGCAGATAGTTTTGCAGTTGAGCGATGCGTCGAAAAGCGCTCCGATTCTGCTTGTGCTTGAAGGTGGATATGATAATTGGGCCTTGGCTGCTTCGGTGCGAGAGGTTTTACGCGTGCTCACATTTGAAGGTCGATTAGGCCGAATTCCCACGGTCAGAACTGCCAGAGGAGCGGCAGTCATCGAGAAAGCTCGGCAAATTCATGCCAAATTTAAGGTCTGGACACCGTAGACTTCAACACGGATCATGAAGATCAATGATAAAGGCCCGAATCCAAGCGGAGAATCCGCAAGCCAATTTGAAATCGTACTTCGAGACCTACTCGAATTTTTCATGGTCCGATATCGAGAAGGAATTCTCTCGGCGTGAAGACGGCAAGGTAAATATCGCTGCTGAAGCCATAGACCGCTGGGCCGATGACCCGGCAAAACGGGATATTCCTGCCCTTGTATTCGAGAAAGCGAGTAAAGTTCAATCCTTCAGTTATCTGCAACTGAAAGAAAAATCGAGCCGATGGGCCGGCCTGCTCTCGGCTCACGGATTTGATCCAGGGGATCGACTACTGCTGTACCTGCCGCCTTGCCCTGAAATTTACTTCATCATCGTGGCTTGTGCTCGGTTGGGGGTGATCTTTTCCACTCTTTATATGACGCTCAACTTTGAAGAGCTTCAATGGAGAATTCGGAACGCTGAACCACTCGGGATTGTTGCACATCCGGATCTGAGAGAGAGACTCTCACCGGAGGCAATGGAAGGCGTAAAGTACCTGTTTCTTGTGGATACAACCTCGCCCGGTCCCGATCCCGGAGAGATCGCTGTGGAACCTTTGCTGGAAACCGTGCCCAGAGAATTCGGCAGATGGCTCCCGCCGGAGTCACCGCTCTACCTCCTCTATACCTCGGGTTCTACAGGGCCTCCCAAAGGAGTGGTGCACGGGCATCAGGACATGGTCAGCCATTTGATGACCGGAAGATACGTCCTCGATCTCAATGAAGAGTCGGTGCTCTGGACAGACGGCGACCCGGCCTGGGTTCCGGGAACGGTGTATGGTGCATTCGCTCCTTGGCTCTGCGGCGCGACTTCAGTTATTCAGCACGATCCATTCTCCGCCTCGACCTGGTATCGCACCCTGGAAAGGCACCGCGTCTCTGTTTGGTACACGACACCCATGATCCTGCGCAGGTTAATGGAGGCCGGGGACGACTTGCCTGGCCGGTATGATTTCTCCCATCTTCGACATATTGCGACAGTGGGCGAAAACCTTCCGCCCGATCTCTTTTATTGGGCAAAGCAGCATTTGAAGCACTCGCCGCACGACAACTGGTGGATGACCGAAACCGGGATGATTTGTATTGCGAACTTTCCCTCCCAACCAATCAAACCAGGGTCGATGGGAAGGCCGGTGCCGGGTATTGAGGCCGCTGTTATTGACACCGAAGGCAACCCCCTGCCCATAATGAGTTTGGGCGAACTGGCCCTCAAACCCGGATGGCCCTCCATGATGCGGGCGATCTGGCATGATGAAAAAAGATATTCGGCGTACTTCCGCAGCGGTTGGTTTTTGACAGGAGACATGGTCATCAAGGACGAAGACGGCTATTTCTACCATCAGGGGCGGAACGATGATCTGATAAAGGCCGGGCAGGAGTCTATAGGTCCTTATGAGACCGAACAGGTCCTAGCCCAGCATCCCGCTGTTGCCGAGGCTGCTGTCATCTCCAAAATGGCCGATCCAGGAAAAGTGGCATTGAAAGCCTTCGTGATCATTAGCAAAGGATATACGCCTTCGACCCGCTTGGAATACGAAATTAAAGCATTTGTCAAAACAAACCTTCATTATCTCATACCACTTACCGAAATAGTGTTCTTGGAAGAGCTTCCCAAGACGCGGTCCGGCAAGCTACTCCGAAGAGTCCTTCGAGCCCGTGAACTCGGACTCCCCGTAGGAGACCCCTTGAAGCTGAGAGAATAGGTTTTAGCGACTTGAATCTGTCAGGACTGGAGCCATCATTGACAGGCTGGTTCCGTTGGTTTAATGTAATCATCACAAAGACTTTGTCCAACGGCCGACCAGTTCGAACCTGTTTGAAAGACTTGCCTCCGAGCAACAGCATTTCACGTTGTTGAAGGAGAATCGGAAAATCTGAGGGGCCTTAATGACCGCGGATGAACCTGTTCTTGAAAAAACTTTGACTGTAACGAACCAACTCGGGTTGCATGCGCGAGTTGCAACAATGATGGTCCAAACTCTACGGAACTATTCTTCGCAAGTCTCTGTTCTTAAAGATGGTGTAGAGGTTAATGCCAGGAGCGTACTAGGGCTGCTTCTATTGGCTGCGACTCCGGGCAGCGAGATCGTGGTCAAAGCTCACGGGCCTGATTCCACAGAAGTCATTCAGGAGATAAGTAGATTAATACAAGATGAGACGCAGGAAGACATCTGAGCAGGATAATAAGATTCCAGCGGATAAGCCGAAAGACAATGATGCTAATCGGTTGCTGAAAGGAATCGGTGTATCGGGCGGCATAGGCGTCGGACAGGTTGTCATAATAGAACGGCTGACCTCCGACATTTGCCCTCGGCGCATTCTTAAGCCGGAAAATGTGCCTGGAGAAATAAGACGCTTTGAAGCGGCTGTTGAAGCAGCGGCTGAACACCTGAAGACCATCAAAAAAGGTATCGGGCCACATCATCCGCTCGGGAACCATTTGTACATACTTGATACTCATATTCTTCTTTTGCAAGATCGCATGTTCTTCGAAGGGACCAAACAAGCGATTGCTTCCGAGCGACAGAATGCTGAATGGGCTGTTTCCGAAATCATGTCAAAAATTACATCGGCCTTTGATACTATCGAAGACGAGTACTTCAGGGAAAGAGCACGTGACATACATTTCGTAGGCGAAAGAGTTCTTCGAATTTTGATGGGGATACCTTCGGAAAGCAAGATCCATCAGTTGCCACCCAATTCCATAATTGTCGCTCACGATCTTTCGCCGGCCGACACCGCTCAGATACAGAGAGAACATGTGCTCGGATTTGCAATAGATATGGGGGGTCGTACTTCCCATACTGCAATTATGGCGCGGTCCTTGAAAATCCCGGCGGCCACCGGACTGGAAAGTATCAGTAAGCAAGCGCAGACCGGGGACACTGTCATTGTCGATGGCAGTACCGGGGTTGTGATTCTGAATCCCGATGCGGATATGATTTTCCGCTACAAGCATCGTGAGGAGATTTATCGGAAATACCAACAATCTCTTATGGCGTATGGCCAGCTCCCGGCCGTTACCAGGGATGGCAGCCGTTCAGTAAGTATTACTGCTAATATCGAGCTTATGGATGAAGTGGAATTGGCAATCGTTCATGGCTGCGAAGGCATAGGCCTTTTTCGCACTGAATACCTCTTTATGGGAAGAGACACGCTCCCCGCTGAAGAGGAACAATACGAGACCTATTCTAAAGTATTGCGGAACAACAGCCCAAATCCGGTCACCATCCGCACCCTCGATGTAGGTGGTGACAAATTGGCGTCAGCCTTGGGAATCTCGCCTGAAACGAATCCCGCTCTGGGGCTTCGTGCAATAAGACTTTGCCTTACTCGAATAGATCTCTTTAAAACGCAGTTGAGGGCGATCCTGAGGGCTGCGGTGCACGGCAGGTGCCGATTGCTGATTCCAATGATCTCATGCCTCACTGAGCTTCAGGCCACAAAAGAAATCCTTCGGGAAGTCAAAAGAGAACTTACGGCTGAGGGCATAGAATTTAATGGCGATATAAAAATAGGAATTCTGGTGGAAGTTCCGTCCGCGGTGGCCATTGGCGACCTATTCGCCAAGGAAGTGGATTTTTTCAGCATTGGGACTAACGATTTAATTCAATATGCGCTGGCCATCGACCGAGTCAACGAGCACGTAAACTACCTTTACGATACTCTTCATCCCGCTGTGCTGCGTTTAATACGGCAGATCACTGTCGCAGGTCAGGCCGGAGGAATACCGGTAGCGATGTGCGGGGAAATGGCTGGCGATCCGGTCAACATACCTATTCTACTTGGACTCGGCATTGATGAGCTTTCAATGAATGCTCTTGCAATACCCAGAGTTAAGAAATTTATTCGATCCATAAGTATGGTCGATTGCCATTCCTTGACGGCTCAAGCATTTCAGATGCAGGACGCAAAAGAGATACATTGCCTTCTGGAAGCCTGGATCAGAGAACGCTTTCCTAAAGATTATTTTCTTGATGAATCTTAACCCATCCCGATGAATACAGAAGACAACATTAAAATAATCTGCAAAAACAGGAAGGCTCGTTTTAATTTCGAAATCGAAAACACTTTCGAAGCCGGTATAGCCCTCATGGGCTCGGAAGTAAAATCTCTTCGAGCCGGCAGAGCAAATCTTTCCGATTCATATGCCAAATTCAGGCAAGGTGAGCTATTTCTTGTGGATGCTCATATTTCACCATATGACCAGGCTAATAGAGAGAATCACGATCCGCTTCGAGACCGTAAATTGCTGATACATAAAAGAGAGATGAAAAAGCTGCTGGGTAAAGTCACTGAAAGAGGCTTTTCGTTGATTCCGTTGAAACTCTATTTCAAAAATGGTAAAGTCAAAGCTGAGTTGGCGCTGGCCAAAGGAAAAAGATCCTTTGATAAGCGTGAAGCCATAAAGAAAAAAGAGCAGCGCCGTGAAATGGAGCGTCTCTCCAAATATCGTCATAGATCGGCGTGAATTCAAAGAAATGGGAACCTGTACAAAATAGGGCTGTCTGAAACAGGTGGCCTTTTGAATCTCTACAAAGGGGGCGAAAAGGTTTCGACGGGGATAGTTGAGGCCAAAGCTGCATGTCGAGCACTCCGGTGACTCGTAAATCCGCCGGGAAAAAACTTACTCGCCAATAATTACGAGTACGCTCTAGCCGCGTAATGGCTGGCGTCTCTCCGTTTCTTTCCTGTGGGAATGGAAGAGGCGTAGGTTACAGGATAGCCGAGTCTCCGAGCCTGTTGGAGACAAAGCGAAACATTTAGCAGGCTGGTCCGGGTGGAAACCCTCCCGAGAGTGTCCTTCCGGATAAGAAACAAAACTCGGGACAAGCATGTAGACGCTTTGAGCTGAAGATTCTCGGACGCGGGTTCGATTCCCGCCGCCTCCACCAGTTAGCTATTTGAAATTATTAAATAGGACTTGCGGAAAAACCGGATGCAAATCGGATGCAATCCGGTTTTTGCATTTTCAGAGGGGTGAATTTCATTGTGCCATATCCCGCGTTTCGCACTTTTTTATCAGAGATCAGATTATGAACGGTGCCTTTTCCCACTCCCACATGGAGGGCTATTTCCTTGGTTGGTATCGGATCAATGGTTGCATGCAAAATGACCAACCACTTTTGGCCGATCCACGCAGTCTTCGCTTCCCGTATTCGCTGTCTGATCTCGTCTTCCGAAAGATGCCCAAATGCCCTGGTCACCCGTCCCACGATGGACTCCTCCAAAAAGATGGGGGGACCTCATATCATATTCCGCATCATTAGTGTCCCAACGTTTAGTTAAATAACATCAGTTGGTTATCGTTTTGGTCCGGCTCGCTTTTGTAGTCCGGTTTTGCAAGTAGCTGAAAAAGCAGCGTTCTCTCGAAGGCGGAGACGCTCAGGACCTGTAAAATTGTGTAGAGGCTCGCCCGAATATTTAGCCGCTTTTTCATGATGGCTACGAGCACGTATACCGAGACAGCGATCCATATTTGAGTCTTGACTGCATTCTCCGAAGTGCCGAAGAAGGTCTTGATTCGGAGGTTCTGCTTGATCCACCTGAAGAATAGCTCTGCCTGCCAGCGACAGCGGTATAGCATGGAGACGGTCAAGGCCGGTAGTACGAAGTTGTTGGTCACAAAGATCAGCGTCTTGTCGGCCTCCGCATCGTAGTATTTCACCCGGCGCAGCTTCTCCGGGTAGTCCCTGGCCGACTTTGGAACGGTCAGCAGCACGGACTGATCGCAGATCAGGCCGGCACCCCGATCCACTGGATGGGAGTAGACCCGTCGGCATTTCATGTTGGACTTGGCCCTGGTGATGAAGAAGGCTGAGGCCTGGGAAAGAGCATACAACCTGGCGTAGTCCAGGTAGCCCCGGTCCATGATGTAGAAGGATCCTGGCTCCACGGGAATGATATCCAGAGTGTTGACCTCGTGGAGCTTCCCGTCCGAGATGTGGATGAATGACGGGATATTGCTGCGCAGGTCCAACAGGGTATGGAGCTTGATCGCTCCTTTCGTCTTCCGGAAGTGCGCCCAAGGGAACACGGACAGGCACAAGTCGATAGTCGTGGCGTCCAGAGCGTAGACGGTCTCGTTCAGATCGTCGAGAAACGCCTCTTTGCTGTATAGCTTGCCGGCCGTGGAAATCAGGGAGTGCGCCAAATCTGCATATATACGCCAGTTTCGGACCTTGTTTGCATTGGCCAAGGTGTTGCGCGAAACTGGTCCCCTGACTCCCATGTGGTAGAGTTTCCCCTGCTGTGCCCGAAGGCAGGCTTCGATATCCCGCAAACTCTCCCTGTATGTGATCTGGGCAAAGGCCATGCAGTAATATTGATCGAGGCAGGTGAATTCCTTGACCTTGTAGTCGCCATGGTAATGATCTACGCACTGGTGAAAGATGTGGAGAGGAAGAAACTCCATCACTTGAGAGAAAACCACTTTTCCGGAATACACAGACAACCTCCCAGGAAAGTTTTTTCCAAGGATGGCTGCTTCGGCGAAAAGATCTCAAGTCGATAAATAGCATATGCTTGATTTTCTCACGTCTAGTCAATAGGTTAAAAACATAACTCGTATCAACGTTGGGACACTACTGATTCCGCATATGAACGCGAGATGGTATAAGGACCACTCGCGTCTCAGTGACTCCCATAAAATGACAAATCCGTTTCAAAAGTTGGTCAGCTGCATCACTGGATGGCTCGTATTTCTCCCGAAAAAATTCACTGGTGGGTAAAACTAGCCCAACTTGCGCGTGCAACAACTTTGCCAAGTGATTTTTTGAGGTGATTTTAGGTTAAATGTTCGAGAGAATCTTAGTGATATCAAGGGGGCCGTGTTCGGCCACGCTAGCGTA
>JBKQRG010000337.1:0-4685 GCA_052144015.1 Desulfomonilaceae bacterium | reverse complement strand
ACCGTGCGATAGGGATTTCCAATGAAATCTGCGATGGCATCAGACCATCGAAGGAATGCGTCGTGCAGTTTTTCGGGGACCCCGAGTAACTCCGAAATCACCCGCACCGGCATCGGATAGGCGAGTTCATGGACTAGATCAGCGCTGGAGACATTGCCGAGCGGATCCAGGATTCTACTCACGATTCTTTCCACTTGGGGGCGCAACGCTTCCGCCACCGACTGGCCGAAGCCTTTGTTCATGAGTTTCCGCAGCCGCGTATGTTCGGGCGCATCGATGAAAAGCATCCACTGGCCCAGCATGCGCACGACTTCCTTAAACTCGCCCTGCCTGCTCGTAGGGAGCGTGAATAGCATGTGATCGGTTCGCTTGGCGGAGAGCCTCGGATCCTTCAAGACCGCGAGGCAATCGGCGTGGCTGAAGACCGCCCAGACTCCCCACATGCCCCCGCTGACATCGACAAAATGCAGCGGTCCTTCCTCGAGCAACCGACGAAACGTGGGATATGGGTCTTGGACGAACTCATCGGTGAACAAGACCTTTCGAACCGGTGTTGCAGGTGCTTTCGACATGCACGCTCTCCCCGAGAGGTCGAGAGAATGGAGTCTGATTGAACTTGAACCTTCATTGCGCGTAAGATAAGCCGATGAACACCACATACTTCAAATTTCCGCTCTCGCGAATGACATGGTCGATACCGAATCGGCAAGAAATCTCCGGTTAGGTGGGTTCTGCTTTTCAGGGAGCTAGAGGTGCGAACTGGCTGTTCGCACCTTCCAATCGTACCGACTTAGATTCAAAGAACCGCTTTAGCCTCAGGAATGGCTTCTCGAGTAGATTCCAAGAAAGAATTGCTATAACGTAGCTGGCAGCGAGACCCATCAGCAGCGCCAGAACGGGATGCCGGTCCAAGTGGAATAATTGCTCCATATCGAACGGGGTTTTATGAAGCAAGTAAAGTCCATAGCTGATGGTTCCGGTGTAAACCAACGCCCGGTTCGTCATCGTCACCCGGAACCATTTTTGCGTCGCAAACAGCGAGAGATATACGAACGCGACCGAAGCCACAGCGCACAAGGAGAAGGTGATCCATCTTGCATGAAACGCATCAGTCACAAATGCAAGCGGCGCAGCGATGAAAAGAGAGAGCCAGGCTACCTTCAGAAACCTGGACGGTAGAAACGTGTTTGAACGAACGATAAGCGCGAGGAGCCCTCCTGCCATAAGGCCATCAAGCCGGCAGAATACGTTTGAGTAGAGATCCACGTGGTGGAGTGAAAGGTAAACGCGCAGGACAGGAGAAAGGCAGATCACGGCGATGGCAACGCGCCGAAGTTGCGAGTAAGAGCAGCATCGCACGACCACGGCCCACACCACATAAAACTGCTCCTCAATGGCGACCGACCAAGTAACGCCAAGCGGCCCTGTTGCGCCAGTCGAGTCGTGAAGCAGGAAGTTCTGAAGAAACAACGGAAAGGCCCACCAAGGCGAGGAGTGTGCAATGACAATGGAACCTATCGAGGGACGCAGAAACGGGATAACCACAAACATGAAAAAGAGGACGGAGTAATATAATGGCCAAATCCTCAAACAGCGCCTTGCATAGAAGTTCTTGAAGTAGCCCTCCGATTGCTTCGTGTCGACAAGGATTCCCGTGATCAAAAATCCGGACAGAACGAAGAAAAGATCGACTCCCATCCACCCATAGCCAACCAAAAACTGCAATGGATGCGAAGGGGGTTTGAAGGGGGAATTATGGATCATCACAACGAGGATGGCTATCCCGCGAACGGCGTCGAGTTGGGATATTTTCTGCTTCATTCTCTGTATCGTGAGCAATGATTCAGGATTTCAAATGGAAGTTGGAGCCGCTCGGCCATTTCACGTTGATATTCGGTCGTTTGATTGCTTGACCCGAACACGTCAGCCTTCAGGTCCGGCAGCTCCTGATGGTGACCCCGGAAGCTGCACGTCTGCGGAATGCACCCGCGCGCGCCCGGGATCATGTCCCATCCCTCGGGCAAAGGCTTTTATAAACCGTCTCGTCATCGGCTGCGACTCACCAGCTCGAACGAGGTTTTCACATAATTACCGGAAGACTTTTCAGGCCCCTGAATCCAAATGTAGGAGCCCACTCCGGTCGCGGGCCAGTGAGCTTCATCTCCGGAAAGCGCTGCAACAGATTCAGGATCGCAATCTGTCCCTCTAACCGCGCGAGTTGGCTTCCAATGCAAAAATGCGGACCCGCACTGAACGCCAGGTGTTGGTTGTTCAGTCTCTTCAGGTCTAACTGATTCGGTTCCTTAAATTGTTTTGGATCCCGGTTGGCCGCTCCGAGCATGCATAAGATCGACCATCTCTTCGGTATGCGCTGGCCGCAAATCTCGATATCTTCCTTGAGCACGCGAGCCGTGAATTGTACGGGGCTCTCGTATCGCAGAAGCTCCTCCACAGCCGTGCGGATCATCTCCGGGTTCTCTCGTAACTCCGCTGTCTCTTGCGGGTGCTTCAGGAGCGTGTACATTCCGTTGCCGATAAGATTTCGAGTCGTCTCGTGCCCTGCGAAAAGCAGCGCGACACACTGCGCGTATAGCTCTTCTTCGGTCAGCACTTCTCCTTCTTCCTCGATGTCGATGAGAAGGCTAATCAGGTCACTCCCTTTATGGCGTCTCCGTTCCGCCACAGTCTTTCGGAAAAAATCGGTTAACGCAATTAAAGCATCTTGCGCCGCGCGTGCCTGTTCCACCGTGCTATCTGGCCTGCCTCGAAACGCCGCGATGGCTCGCGACCAATTGACGAATGTGTCCTGCAGTTCCTGCGGCACTCCGAGCATTTCCAAAATGATGCGCGCCGGCAAGGGGTTTGCGAACTCGCACATGAGTTCGACTTCGGAACCATGCTGTAGCGGCTTGAGCATTCGATCAACGATGGCCTCGACTTGCGGACGCAAGCCTTCAACCGCCGCGGGCGAAAATCCCTTGTTGAGAAGTTTGCGCAGCCGGGTGTGCTCCGGCGGGTCCATGAAAATCAGCCACAAGCTCAGCATGCGCGCGAGTTCGCGGAACTCGGACTGGCGGTCGATCGGCAGAATCGATATCATCTTTTGCGCGCGTTTTGCGGAAAGCCTGGGGTCTCTAGCGATCGAGCAGATCTCGGCATGGCTGAAAATCGACCATACCGCCATGTCGCTGCCAACAGCCAGGTAATGCAACGGACCTTCCTCGTGCAAGCGGGCGTATGTGGGATACGGGTCCTGCAGAATTTCGTCGCTGAAAACATTTTTTTTGTCCGGAGCGATAACCTTGGACAACCTTCACCTCCTCGCAAGATCAGAGTTTCAGTCAGGCAGAAGCCGGTAACTTACTGATGGTGAGTTTAATACAGAACTGTCCTTTCACGAGCCGACCGGGAGACGCTGCCAAATCAATTCGACGGTTTGGATTTTTCCGTTCACCGGCGTCGGTGGTGTAACCAATATGATTTGATCACCTTGGAATTTCACGCTGCGGACCAAGTCCTTACCTACATAGTTCTGAATCGATGAGATTTCGATGTGATGGGTTACCTTGTCACCGCTGAGCGTGTACCCTCCGGCATAGGCAAGAAATGTCTTAAACGCCTCAGCCTGTTCTTCCTGCAGCGCGAGAGCCCCGCCGCCGATAGAGAGTGGTTTTCGCCCGCCGTAGCTGATCAGGGCGGTTACTCTGCCATCCCCGGTATAGGTGAGAAGACCCACAGGGCTGGGACCATAGGGAGTTTCGCTTCGCTCCCCGGTCGATGCTGTGCTCGAGGCGGACACCAGTTTCCACATGCCCACAAGTTTGTCATTTGTGTGCCCGGATGCACCAGCTGAAGAGGCGCTAGATTCAGCCATCGCTAGAATTGCCGTTCTCATCCTGATTCTCCTTTCGATTCTATGTCCGCGAAGTGTGCCTGTACCCGCTGAAAAGCGCCTACACGGCATCGTAGCGGCTCGGCTCAAACGCAAGGAACCCACAGGAAGAAAGAAGAAAAACAGTTGACACTCACCGGCCTTTTCATTGAAGGTATTTGAGCATACCCGTTTGACGGAAGCTTCACGCAAAACCTTCACTCTGCGTCCCTATCTTGAAGAGGTCTGATTCGTAAAGGAGAATTATGACAACGGAATTGCAAGGCAAAGTTGGGCTGGTGACTGGCGGAACGTCGGGTATTGGCCGTGATACCGCCGTGCTTTTCGCGAAGGCGGGAGCGAAAGTGGTGGTTGCGGGCCGGCGCGAACCGGAAGGCAAGGAAACCATCGAGCTGGTCCGTGCCGCCGGGGGCGAGGGCCTGTTTGTGAAAGCCGACGTGTCGAAAGCCTCCGAAGTTGATACGCTCATCCAGAAGGCGGTGCAGAGATTCGGCCGCATGGATGTCGCCTTCAATAACGCCGGGATCGAGGGTGTTTGGGTATCCATCATCAGACAATCCGAAGAAGACTGGGATCGGACCATCGACATCAATCTTAAGGGCGTCTGGCTCTGCCTGAAGTACGAAATTCGGCAGATGCTCAAGCAGGGCGGTGGCGGAGCTATTGTAAACATGGCGTCGATTCAGGGCCTGGTCGGTTCTGCTGGGGCAGCAGCGTACACGGCGAGCAAACATGGGGTAATTGGGCTGACGAAGGCCGCCGCCCTGGAAACTGCTCGAAATCGGATCCGGAT
>JBKQRG010000336.1:0-17965 GCA_052144015.1 Desulfomonilaceae bacterium | reverse complement strand
TAGCCTGCTTTTCTGTCTCGGCAAAGGCAAGATCGAAGTTCATAAGAGGAGCCGCAGCCAGCCCTAAAAACGCAGATGACGCTCCCTTTATAAATTTTCGCCGTCCTATCTTTTTTGAACTCATGGTGTCTCCTTCATTGAATTCAAGGCTGTTACAGGTTATTATGGATCAAGTCCTTGGTCCAGATTTTTTCGAATCCTTGTCAAAAGTGGCTTCCGTCAAATTCACTCCGAAACATCAATGTGAACTCGCCAAATCCTCATTTACTGGGCAACCAACTAATTGATTAGATAAACAAAATCACATCTTCCCCTGGATAGCACTGGATAAATAACAAGTCAATCGCAATGCCGGATCGAGCAGGCCCCTTGTGTAGCTGCCGAATCATTTTTCAAGAACATCAATCGTTAGCAGTGCTGATCGGCTCCAATGGGGGATGGAGCAATCACCCGTTGGTGACTTGCCTCTTCTTCTTAGCGCATATTCCGCTTTAGAGTGGTCGATAACCTATGTCACAGTCAAACACACCGCACGGTATGCCGAGATCAACCATGAAGTTTCTTCATAACCCAGGCCATATTCTGCCCCAATTGCTTCATTGTTTGTATGCCTTCATCATCCTTCTCCACTTCCCCAATTTCTCTGCCAACGCCGAAATTCCAATACGAGGATCCGGGGACTATCATCTGCCCGATGAAGAAAAAGTGGTTCATGGTATCGAAGGAATGGATAGCTCCGCCTCTCCTGTGGACAGCGATCGCTGCTCCGACCTTCCGTTTCAGCATATCCCCGTTAGCCCTGGATACCATACCGGCACGATCTATGAGCGCCTTCATCTCGCTTGACACATCGGAAAAATAAGTTGGAGAGGCAAGGATGATACCATCTGCCTGTAGCATCATTGCGATGCAGTCATTCGCCACGTCTGACTCGACACTGCAACGCTGATTCTTATTTTCCATACATTTGTAACAGGCTAAACACCCACGGATTGTCTTTCCTGCAAGCTGAAACAGCTCCGTCTCTATCCCTTCTTTTTCGAGTTCTCTAAAGACATAGTTGACCATAATAGCGGTGTTTCCATTCTTACGAGCGCTTCCATTGAAAGCGACCACCTTCATCGAATCCTCTCTTTGTTTTTTGAAGGACCTTCTCAGATGTCCGGGTTGCAAAATGAATGCAATTGATCAGGCTATTTTTCCTAAACATTGTCAGGAACGACCTGGAATTTTTTCGTTTTCGCATCTCAACGAATCCTTCAACTCGTGTTCTACTGGAGAAAAGCCTAGAGCTGGGCATTCGATAATATCAGATCCTGTGCCGGAAATTTCAGGATAAAGGTGAAGCCTCAATCGAGTTCCTTGACGGCTTTCCCCATCTCAACGAAAGCTTCCGTGACCTGGCTCGTGGTCACTCTGAGACGGTTGGCGAGTTCCAGGGGGGTGGTCAAATCTGATTCGATCAGTTGTCTGAAGAGACTTTGGAGTTGCCTCTTACTGACCTTATACTTTTCCATCAAGGCTTCGTCGTCCATACCAGCCTTGATGTCGTAGAGAAATTTCCGACCATTGATCTTAACTTTGGCTTTTTCAGTTGCGGCTTTATGTTCTGCCAGAATGTCCAGTGCCGCTGCTTTATGCCGGTAGAAAGCATCCCCTTGGAGCCCATATTTCTTCATGAGTTCCTCGTCCGGGACTCCTGCCTTCACATCCGTTATGAATCGATTGCTGGTGTCCGCATCCAATATCTTGCCCCCTTCGTGTTTATCATATCCCCTTTTGGAGATAGTCTCACATTTTTCTGTTCACGACAAAATTTAGGGAGAAAATGCTCCTCCCGTGCAGTGACTCTTGTATATCGTGAACCGTTTCCGGCTTGTTTACAATAAAGCCTCATTGCCTCGCTTGGATCTCTGATCTCCTTCACCTCGTCCACTGTCCGCGCTAATTCCAATTCGCGACGAGCATTCTCAAAATGAACCAGGGGTGGTTGATGGACAGGGACAGGCAGACGCATCTTTAGAGTTCCATCTTCAATCTTTCCTGGGCGCAGCTTGTAATCTCTACGTATTCGGGTTCAATCTCGCACAGAATCGCTTTCCAGTTCAGAGTCAGAGCTGCAATAGCTGCCGAATCCACTCGGATCGCGGAATTAGCCTGCAACTCATTTGCCGATTTTCATCCCTTTGGCTCACTTTGCCTTAAAGAATCTCGTTTTAAGGAAGGAGATGATCCTCGTCCACAATCGCTTTACGACAAGTACCCAGGTGAACACTACTGCCAAGAGGATTTGCAGTACGTAGCTTCCGGTTCCTAAGTCCAGGTAAGCCTTAGAATCGTTGGGAAACATCAAGATCAACGTAGCTACCAGAGCCAGTCGATTGATAAGACCTTTGGAATTATTAGCTGTCAAGATGATACCGCGAATCCAGCCAAGTGGGGTAAAACTCCGGTGGTCTGTGTTGGTGTCGATCTCTCTTCATGGGAGGCTCGCACTCGTCTGGCACGGCTTCTCAAGTAACTCGGCATAAGACCCATTACTTCGTCAACAGTTTCATCACTTTCGTCTGGCTCGTTCGGAAATTCTCATGTCCCTTGGAGATGACCCAACTCTCGTTGGGTGCCATGTCATGACACCCCAAATCCACGACGAGGAGTGAACCGTCAAGGTACCTTTACCAGCCGTGACGGTGCATTCGCCTCACATTTGCACGAAACGCCTTTTCTGCCATCCAGTCGGCGACACGCCCAATCTGCTCCGGGGTCAATAGAGCGAGACGATCTCTACGCAACTTGAGTTTCTCTTTTACGAGATCAGGCACCAGTCTCACAATTTGGTCATCTATCTGAGCCAATTTCTGCTGGTCAATTTTCCCTGACAGAAGCATAGTTTTCTTTTCGTCCTTGAGGGACTTCAGTTCCATCCGGGTCTTGCGTGTTCGGTCCGCGAATCCGATGTAAAGCGCCCGTATTTTCAACTTTTGTTCGTCGGTTACACCGAGTTTTTTCATCATGGCTTCCAGCGATGGTCCGCGATGGCATCGACCTGTCAACTCCGCAGATTGGTCCGATGATGAGCTAGGACCTTGCGTGACCGCAGAGCCTGATGACATACTTGGGTCGTCTTTAGCACTCGAAGCAGTGGCAAAGACGGCTATCATTAAGCAAGCGAACATCGGCACTACCAATAACGCACGTCTTTTCATGGAAGTCCTCCTTGTCCGACTTTTTAAATTTTAAATATTTGACGGAGAACATGCTCTGCCGTTAAAAGTCAGAGTCTTTTTTTTTTTGAATTGACACCGTCGCACGCTCTAAGACAGTCTGAAGGCAGGTGGGAAGGATGTTCCCATTCCGGGAATTGGTGAGGTTCCTTGGTAGGCAAGGGAAGACGAGCATAGAGCAGATGCAAGGAAAAACCTTCACCCTGACATGGGTCTGGGGAGCTGTTTTAGCTGTCCAGGAGCAGGCTTGCGCCTAGAACGAATATGAGGCGATTTGAGCAGCTCTCCGGTTTGCCCTTACCTCACATTGAGATCTCACTGCCAGGTGCATCTGAGAGCGTTGGACGCCTCTAGGATCTCTCTGAATGGGGTCGTCTGAGAGAATTGTCCTCCTTCGGCTACACGCCAGATTTCGCTGATATGGAGTTTAACATTTGCCCCAAACATCCGTCCAATTAGCACAAAGCTAGTGGTTTAGACCTCACTAGAATTTAATCACATTCTGGAAGGAGAGTTCATATGAGATCGGGCAGGATATTCTTGGTCGTCAGCTTAATGTCATTGGTCATGCTGCCTGTGTTTGCTGGTTTAAGTTATGCTCAACAAACAGCCGGGACCGCTTCCTACGACCAATCTTCGGCAAGAGAGTACACAGACACTGTGGTCTCGCCAGAAAAATCTGAGATTCAGGCGTCCGTAACTACCGTGGGGTGGAGACATGGAGGTTACTGGCGCGGACCCTACCGACGAGGGTACTGGCGTCCGTATTATGGATACGGCTTGTCCTATGCTTACCCTCCGTACCCCCGATGCTGGTGGAACGGCTGGCGCTGGATATGCCCCAAAAGAGTAGTCATTTATTGACGCCTTGTGCCACGTGGTTGAGGAGAGTCCGAGGGTTTCTTACAGGGCTCTCCTCTCTCCTTTCACCAGTGTGAAGCCACATCCTTTAAAATGCACCCGTGAGCCGCCTTGATAAGCAGCACTGCCAGCAAACTTACTTCTTTTTGTAACGGTCCCGACTCAACATGATAATAATGACGCCTAAGATACACTGGACGGCGGTGCCCATGCCCAGGATGATTCGATACAAGCTCCCCAGGGGGTCCCAATTAGTATGTATGATTCCTAGAATCTGAAACCATTTGGACTCGGCGACCGAGGCGAGCGTCCCCAGTCCGAGCAACAGGCCCGTGACCGCCTGCACCAGCAAAAAGACTACTATAGTGATCCCCACCCGATAATGGAGATTTCTCACTATTCGTTCCTTCATCTCCGATACCTCCTCTCTCTGCGCAACTTATTTTGAAGGCTGAAACACCACCAGATAGGCAGGGCAAAGATCTAATCCTTTGAACGACCTGAGCGCCATGCCTTACTGAACCCGATATATAGTTCGAGATCCGCAGCAGGACAACTAACTTTAGGGTGCGGTCTGGCTCAAAATTGCTTCTTTCCAATTTTCGTAGCATTTCCACTCTTTCAAGTTCCGCTCAGCGTTCACAACAAACTCATCTGCTAGCTGATTCTCCCGAATCAGCTCAATGACATCCACAACATGGGATTCCCTGTCTCTTTTTTCACCTGCAACGGAGATGTGCCGGGGTATTTTACCTCCGGCAACTCGTTGGACTCCACCGGTTGATTTTGCTTCATCTCGGACTTATTTTGATTGGTTGCAATGGTTGATTTCGTAAGGAGTGCCTGAATGAGTGCTGACTCTCATCCTCAAAGCACCTTTGACCTGAGAATCCTGCTCGTCTTGTCCTTTGGGCATCTCGCCACGGACATGTTCCAAAGTGCTTTGCCAGTCATTTTACCGCTTTTGAAGGCAAAGCTGCTTCTCTCGTACACAATGGCAGGTATCATGCTGCTGGTTTCCAATGTCACATCCTCTGTGATTCAGCCCTGTTTTGGATACTTGTCTGACAAAAAAGAAAAGACATTTTTGCTTCCAGCCGGGTGTCTGTTCGCGGGACTTGCAATATCTCTGCTCTCCATCCCGGACCATTATGGACCGGTTCTCTTATTGGTAATTTTCAGTGGACTCGGAGTCGCAGCCTTTCATCCTGAAGGATTCAAGACAGCCCGTTTTTTCACAGGAAAAAAGATGGCAACGGGCATGGCGGTATTCAGCGTGGGTGGAAATGCAGGCATGGCACTGGGTCCCTTGGCTGCAAGTTTGGTAATCAGATATTTCGGGTTTGATTATCTCCCACTGATGTTGGTGTTTCCTATGATATTCCTTGTTTTACTGACTCGCAGTTGGAGTTCGCTGGCTCAAACCCAGCCCCGATCTGTCGCGAGAGTGTCGCAAGCGAGCCCCTCAAAGGCTGCATACGTCTCGGTCGCGTTGACGGCTGCCGCCGTTGTCATGAGGTCATGGATCGTTGCCGGTCTCATGGCGTACATCCCCTTTTACTATATCGACTTCGAGAAGGGAGATCCTCTCTATGCGGGCACGCTGGTGTCGGTTTTCCTCCTGGGTGGAGTAATTGGAACATTGGTGGGCTCGCCTCTAGCGGACCGATGGGGACACAATAGATTCCTAATCCTGTCCTTGGCTCTGACCAGCCTCTTACTCCCCCTGATCTTCGTGACGCACGGTCTTATGCTATTTGTGGTCCTAGGCGCGGTTGGAATGGTACTGATCTCCAGCTTTACGGTCACTATGGTAATGGGTCAGGAGCTTCTGCCCAACAATGTGGGCATCGCTTCAGGTCTCATGGCTGGGTTCGCCATTGGAACCGGAGGAATCGGCGTAACTCTTCTTGGTGTTGTAGCTGACCACTTCGGTGTACCAGCAGCGTTGCAGTCCATTATGTTGCTCCCAGTAATCGGTCTTCTCATAAGCTTCTTCATTAGGTATCCGGTTTGACACTGGTTGACATGAATGATTACATGGCTGCTGCATACCCAAACATCAGGTTGGAATATGGGCGAAAGAGGATTGTAAGTTCCGGCGCTTTCGAGAAGGGATACTGCGACGCAGGTACGATTAACTTGCGATCTGGCGTTACCAATAAGGATTCAGAAAAGTTGGTCATAACTGCGTAGCGACAGGACAAGCTGAGCGAGAAGCCCGTCAGACGAGGAATCGTATTGAGATGAGAGATCCGACTGGGCGGTTGCTCAGGACTGAAACCGTTCGCTGAACGCTTGCGACTTTCTCCTCTGCTTCAACTTCCCTCTTGACTACCAATCAAAATGCTTATAAACATATTAGTACGCTATTAAGGAGGTGGGCTATGGTCGCTGGATTTGGAGCTAAGGTGGTCAAAGAAATAACTGGGGTCTCCCGAATGCAGCTCCAGCACTGGGATAGAACCGGAATCGTACGCCCCTCGGTGAAAATTGGAGCCGGAAAGGGATCGAGGAGAGAATACTCGTTCAAGGATCTAGTCCAGCTCAAGGTCGCCAAGCGGCTCAGGGAAGAGGGAATAAGCCTCCAGAAGGTCAGGAAGGCTCTGGAATACCTGAGAAAGAATTTCCCTGACGTGAAGGCTCCTTTGGCGGAATTGAGGTTCCTCACCAACGGAGTTGATATCTTTGTTTTAACCGACAACCCCAATGTTATTCTCGATGCCTTGAGAGGACAGTTTGTTTTCTCCTTCGCTATCGGAGAACTAATTGACGGACTGAAGGGTTCGATCAAGAACCTAGAGATTCCCAGGGAAGAGAAAGTGTTTGTTGGTGACAGAGAGTTCACGGCTGTATTGAAGCCGGACTTGGAAGCCGGAGGGTACACTGTAACCTGTAAAGAAATCCGGGCAGCGATTTCGCAGGGAGAGACTATTCAGGAAGCCCTGGACAATCTTGTGGATGCTATCGAGCTTTGCTTGGAGACCGAGGCGGAATTGAGGAATAGCAGAGTCCAGGCAAGATGAACCTCACCGCCAAGCAGTTGAAGAAGGTGGCCCTGAAACTTGGCTACCGGATCAAGGAAGGAAAGAAGCACGTGCTGGTTTATAGCGAATCAGGACTGGTGACGACTATCCCTAGGGGGCGCATAAAGCCGGGGACCCTGGCAGCAATACTCGGACAGATGGGAATCAGCAAAGATGAACTGGCTAACTTACTCTGATCAGAAGACATTCCCGTGGATTCCTCCACCGATGACAATTGGGCAACGGTTTCAAATTTTCTTGGAACGCCTTGGGCTTACATGGGGTCAGCGATTGGACGGGTACGTGAAAATCGCTGGAGTTACATCCTGTTTGAATAGGCACTACTACCGTGTTCCGTCATCTTTTTCCAACAGTCTCTTCGTGGGATCATGGGGGAAGTCCACCGAGATCCGTCCCCCCAGGGACATAGATTTGCTCTTTATCCTTCCGGTATCTCTCTATTACAGGTATCAATGGGTGCGGGATAACAGGCAGTCGAGGCTTCTTCAGGATGTGAAGGGCGTATTGGTGAATACGTACAGTAGGACTCAGTTGCGAGGTGACGGTCAAGTCGTCGTCGTGCCCTTTGATTCTTATGCGGTAGAGCTGGTTCCCGCCTTCCCTCTTCGGGACGGCAGATTTCTAATCTGCGACACTCATTGGGGTGGGAGTTATAAGATCACCGATCCGATCACGGAAATCCAAAGCCTTGAACAGTGGGACAACGCCAACGGCGGAAACACAAGGGATCTGATCCGACTAATTAAACGGTGGCAAGAATACTGTAACGTGCCTCTGAAATCATTCTGGATTGAGCTGCTGTGCAAGGAATTCCTGAGGACTTGGCCTCACGCGGGTAAGGGTTACATCTGGTATGACTGGATGGTCCGAGACTTCTTTGCCCATCTGATCACTCGTCCATTCGCATGGCTTTTTGCCCCCGGAACTGGTGAACCTGTATTCCTGGGAGAAGCATGGAAGAGCAGGGCGGTCACCGCCTATCGGAGAGCCGAGAAAGCTTGCAGTTATGATTGTCGTGGGTTGCCAGTGTGGGCGGCGGAAGAATGGCAAGGGATCTTTGGACATGATTTCCCAGCAGTGTGGTGACCGATGCCGTCTAAAAGCGTTGAACTAGCCCTAGAATGTCAGAGGTTGTCGGAGAGCTGCCTCTATACCTCCACATCTTTTTTCATCTGGCTTCGCGTCCTTAGGACCATGAGAGTAATTTTTGTCGTGGTGCCGCTCGTACTAGGCTCTCTGGCTGGTTGGAAGCTTCTGGTAGGCACTGAACTGGCCTGGGTGAAGGTTGCTACTGCGATTTGCGCTTTTTTGGCGGGCCTATTCCCCTTGGTACACGCGGCTGTCAAACTTGATAGGCATATTACTCAATCCGGGAAATTGGCGGGTGAGTTCAAAAACCTCCAGGACCGATTTCGCCAGGCAGCGCTGGTGTCTTCCAAGAAATCGTTTTCAGAATTTAGCCAAGATGTAAAGCCCTTGATAGAAAGGCTTGAGAAAGCGAGAAGCTACAGCGTCACTCCGCCTGAGTGGTGCTTCCGCAGGGCGAAAAGAAAGATCAAGTTCGGTGACTACACGTTCGATATAGACGTGGAATCAATAGAAGGGAGAACTTGATCTTCTGAGAGCGGCACGGGACAAGTGGCGGATAACTTTGCCTATTGAGGGAGCGCCGAGTACGATCAGTTCTACCCATTCTGCCCTGAGTGAGAGTTTTCCTATGCCTAAGGTGGTGACTGACCGTCTAGGAGGTCATGACGTTGTCCGATAATCGACTTAAAGATTTCACGGTGTTTTATGCTTGGCAGAGCGATAGTCCGAACAAGACAAACCGCACATTTATCGAGGCAGCCGCAAAGCAAGCCCTGAAGAAGATCTCTCTCCCTCCCGAACTCTACTTCGCTCCACGTTTAGAACAGGACACAAAAGGTGTTCCGGGAACGCCTGACATCGCAAATACGATATTGAGAAAAATAGAAAGCAGCGACGTTTTCCTCGCCGATGTGACGCTCATAAATACAGACATGAAGGACATGGAGAAGGATATGCTGCGACCGACCCCTAACCCGAACGTATTGCTCGAACTCGGATACGCTCTGGCATCGCGTGGGTCGGAGCGTGTGATTCTTGTCATGAATGAGTATTTTGGATCTTTTGAAAAGTTGCCATTCGACCTGCGACATAAGAAGCGCCCAATATGGTACAACTTGAGTCCTGATGCTTCAACGGAAGAGAAGAGAATAGCTAAGGAGCAACTGAGCAAAAACATCCAGGAAGCCATTAGCCTGATCGCCGAGAGCAATTCAAGCCATGCCGGACCATCTGGATCTTTCGTGGATTCTGCATGGGCTGAGGAAGTAACTTCGGGTTTCCACGAGAGGCTCCGCTCTGGCAACATTGAGGGAATGGATGTTTCTGAGGGCGTCTTGGCGCTTGCGGTTATTCCGGGTCGAAAGTCAAGCAAAAGAGTTGACTTGGCTTCTCTTGAAACTGAATTGTGGAAAAGACTCAGGCCAATCGCGGCGGGAGGATGTAACCCGCGAAGGGGATCTCGGTATTTTGGTACCGTGTCTCAAGACTCGTTTAGTAGTGTTGTTATTGACGTTACTGAATTCACTGATGAAGAGGTCTTGCTGGCGGCGAATCGAAAGATCGTTAGGGAGGATAGCTTCACCGACAAGCTACGAGACAGATTTGGTGAAGGCGTATGGGCCATTTATCCGGCAAAGATCGAGAGGGTGACCATCAAGGCTCTTGCCGGGTATCTCCCCCTTATGTACGATTTGCAGGTCGAGATGCCGTGGCTAGTGAGGATCTCGCTTTTGGAATTGGGACCGACGGTCGCCTGGTCGGCGGACTTGAGGGTTCATAGCTCTGGGGATAGGGTCTTTCGCGAGACCAACATCATTGCGGACTTCATCGAGGTAAGAAGCGAAGAGGAGTTCGCAAACGAAAACCAAGTGGCCTGTCTTCTTCGCCCCGCATTCAACTACATGTGGAGATCTTTTGGGTTCAAGGCCAGCCCTTATTATAATCGAGACGGAAACTGGATTAAGTGATGCAGGTCACCGCACCTGTGCTCAGCCCCCACCCATATAACGGCAGGCGTCAATACAAGTCACCGACCCGTGTGTAGTCGCGGACTCTCTCCAGATTTTTCCAGGGCTAGTTTCGGGTTCTCGGCATGATAAAGCTGAACCGGAGCCAATCTCATGATGGGACCATTCCCGGCAGAGCGAGGATCGGTCGTCCGTCCACTGGCCTGGCTTCAGTCCAAACGGTCCTCCCCACAGCATTTCATTAACTGGCTCGAACGTACCCGGTCGGCGAAATTCCAGAGTGGTTCCAACTGCGTCCCCAACAGCAAGACCCTGTAGGCAATCCCTATATCGGCTCAGGGTATCAGGTTTCATGGAAGGCTCCTGCGCGATTTCCTAGAGCGCTCTCGATTGTAGGGCAAAGATCTATCTCAGAAAAAGGTTTCACAATACAAATCTCGGACTGTTCCGTCTGGGACCAGTGCACTGGGAATGTTGTCAGAAAAACTATCGGAACATCCGTCTGAAATTCCTTCCTGATCTTCTGTGCTGCTTTGACTATTTCAGTTTGAACGCCCAGTTGCGTATCCACAATCATAAGATGTGGCCTGCTATTTCGAAACTCTTCAATAGCGGCGTCAATACTGCGAGGAGCCCCAATCACATCGAACCCCTTTTCCTGTAAACTGACAGACAAATATTTGGAAATTATAAGCTCTGCTTCCACAATCAGAACTCGCAAATTTTGCATTTCCTGCCCCTCCTCAACAACACTTCTCCCGCGAGGTTGCGCCAAGCCCACGGTTTTCAACTAGGAATGCAAAGACATGAATGTTCCCCACCCCACCGTACCGCTCACGTGTGCCGAATAAGGACAATTGAACGGTATTCTCGAAGTGATTTTGCGATATGATTGGAGGGGCATAATTATTGAATAGTTGTAAATGGTTATAAAGATGTGGTAGTATTCACTCGCTTCTAAACTGGAATCACACTCGTCAGACGGAGGCTACTACATGAGGGGGACCCAGCTGGCCCGTCAGTGGAAGATTATCAAATTAATCGAATTACGCACGAAGGGAATCACGGTAATCGAGTTAGCAAACGAACTTGAGGTTCCTCAGAGGACTGTGTACCGAGATCTTGAGGCTATTCAGGAAGCTGGGTTTCCTCTCTACACGGACAGGGAGGGGAAGAATTCTTACTGGAAGATCCTTGACACTTTCAAAAAGGATTTTCCCGTACCCATGACACTAACGGAGCTGATGGCCCTCCACATGAGCCGAGATCTGCTTACGGTATTCAAGGGAACTATTTTCCACGAAAGCATTGAAAGCCTTTTCAACAAGGTGAAGTCTGCTCTGTCCCCGGATACCCTTCGTTACCTGGAAAACATTTCCGGGAGACTGAGTGTCAGCATTGGTCCAGCCAAGAATTTCTCTAATTCTAAAGAAGTCATCAAGACGTTGAGCGAGGCTACCGCCAAGAGAAAACGAGTAGAAATCCTATACCGAGCTATATCTGCAGGTCGAGACACTAGGAGAAAAGTTGATCCATATCAGGTATGGGTCATGAATGGCGGTTTCTACTTGATTGGTCTGTGTCATTTGAGGAACTCGATCCGTACTTTCGCGATGGACAGGATCAAGAGTTTCAAAATCCTGGATGAGTCCTTTCACTTTCCGAAAAATTTCAACCTGGAAGAATATCTTCAGACCGCCTTTCACGTAATGCGTGGAGACCCCGAAAAAATCACGCTGCGCTTCAGTCCAGGCGCAGCCCATGTTGTTAGAGAACGTATATGGCACCCCACTCAGGAGGTCAGGGAGCTTGAAGACGGAGGGGTACAAGTCTCGCTTAATGTCCCGATTAATTACGAAATCGTTTCATGGATTCTTGGATTTGGATCTGCCGCTGAAGTTGTTCAACCCGCTTCTCTCCGAAGGCGCATAGCCGAAGAACTTCAACGCGCCTCAATGAGGTATCTCGATAGTCAACCCACCACCAAGGCTTACACAAAAAAGATTCATGCTCAATTGTCCTGATTTGACAAACTTGTATGGCAACGTGGGGATATAATCGGGGAACGAGTCTGACCTTAGAAGCCGGATTTAAAGGAATTTTTGCCGATTATAATCGGATTCTGAGCAACCAGCCCGTGTACTCCCTATTGTCTCTCATAAAGCCTGAGTGAACTCTACTGAGACTTTAAACGGGAGATTCTTGGTAAAGTCAGCGGGGATTGGCATCCCTTTTGCTAATCTTTAAGCGGGGAGCGCTTCATAATGAGAACAACGTCGGGATTGGAGAGGGAGAAGATCAAGGCGACGCTTGACAAGGAGCCGTTGGCAAAAGCGATAGCTTTAGTGACAAAAGCGCTTCAAGAGAGTGTGATAACTGCCGTTGATGATTTCTGGGTGAATACAGAACTAAATGTGAATATTAAGAGCGGGAAGGCCCTTGATAAGCATGCTGCAATCACAGCGTATGTGCCGCTGAGCGCGGGCGGTTCGGGGGACAAGTGCAACGGCAAGACCGCCCTCCCTCTTCCAGAGGAGAGGATCGGAATTCAAGTCAAACTGGATGGAAAATCGCTTGCACGGGCTACGGCTTGGGTAGTCAAGATCCTTCTTACAACAGTAAAAGCGGAACAAGAGGACTTTTGGGTCAATATTGACCTGAACGTCCATATGAATCACGGGAAGGCCAAGGAAAAGCGAGCTACGATCAACGTGTACGGTGATTTGATTGATATGTACAATACGACAATTGTTGATACCTCGGAAACAAACGTCATTCCTGAGGAAATACTTCGGGAACTGTGTGAAGACCTTAGATAAAACGAGGTATCCAGAGTCGCGTGCTGTTGTTTTTGAGCTTTTACTTGCAGTAGTCATCGCAATTATATTTTCAGAAACTATGAGTGTCTTTTCTGCTGTTGCGATCTTAACATTGTGGAAGAGAATCCCCGTTGAGATCGGAAGGTAATCATGAAAGCGAACCGGATAGACAGCGTGACCAGAATAAAGCTCAGGATACAGAGTCTTGAAGCAAAGATCGACGCGTCCTGGAGACACCACTCCAAGAAATACGGTAATCCGTACCGGTACTGTGAGGTCTGTGAGATACATGAGCCGGAACTCTCAATACGCGGTCGGCATTATGAGCCGTGTCGGGTGCAGAGTTGGATAGATTACGTAAATTACTACAAGAATCTGCTCAAAGTTGCCTAGATTTCGCACCATAAATGGGTAACGAAACACCAAGGAGACTTCGAAAAATGAGAAAGCTGGTCAAACCGGCGCATACATCACCGAACTCCCCAAAATAAAGAAGGTGTCCGATGGGAGACGAAGGACAAGTAATTCGAATAGGATGGCTAAAGGACCGGGAGCCGTAAGATGGCAACGATGGATCTAACAAAACTGAAGGGGAAGAAGATCGCGAAAGCGGAGCAGGATTTTCCTAACGAGTTGCGCCTGACGTTCACCGATGGAACTGTGCTGTTTATTGACTCCGGCGCGGGACACAGTGAACGGATCAGTGAAGTAACTTCGGAGTGGATCTTTGAACCACTCGAACTGTGCTACAGGGAAACTACAGCATAATTCCGAAAGAAATTTACGAAAACGGCTTTGAAAAGCACAGGAACCTTATCTGGACAGTGATAGTACCGCCCGGAGTGCTTGAAAAGCTACATGCGGAAAAAATGAAGTCTTCGGGGTTTGAATATTCCAGTCCTGCCACTTACGGTGTGTATGACACACTCTTCGTTGGCAGAGCACTTGGAGGGAATTGAAAATGTCTCTAAGACAGGAAGAAGAAAAGGCACTGCTTTTAATGGCTATGCCGGAAGTTCGTGTTCACATTGGTTTTGACACGGAAGCTAATCTACAAAAGATCAAAATTATAGGTACTGATGCCATAGCGCCGGAAACCATCAGGAGCCTTTGTGAAAAATCGCTTGCTTACTGGGTACACGCCGAAAAACAAAGTGCCGGGGATCGGACCATAGTGCTATCAGGAGGTTGGGACGTCGTCCATTACTTAAGAGGCACGCCTGTCCAGGCACCAGGAAACATAAGAATTTTGTACTACGACTATGAAAGCTCTAATCTCAAGAAGAAGCCGTGGTGTGTGTTCCTCGAAACCGACACTGTCTGGTCCTCGTACCCAACTGCATGGGGAGAAACTCCTGACGAAGCTCTGCGGGAGTTGAACAGGATTCTTTTTCCAAAGGGAATCGCTGACTATGACCGTCCGGTAACTTGGAAAGAGGTTCTTCTCGTAAAAGAAAGCATGTCGGAACAGGCGATAAAGTACCTCAAAGAGAGAAAAAACGAAGATGCGTAAGCGGTTCGATATCAAAAAGATTCTGAGCGATCCCAAGTTACGAAGGGATTTGATCATCCCTACAATTATTGCAACACAGGCACGTGAAGGTGTTACGACAACGTACGAGCAAGCTGCCGACGCGTACGATAAAATTCAGGAAGAAAAAAGGCAGCGGAAGCGGAGCAGGAAGAAAAGATCACCGGCGTAACCTGGACCACGAAAAAGGAAGACCTAGAGATCGTAGGAGACGGAAAATGAGACAGGGAAAACTCATAGGTCTGCTTCAGACCGGTAGGCATATAAGCAAGGTGCGCTCTCAGCAGGGTATTCGTCTCAGTGAGATGGCTCATCTAGCGGGCTATCGCAATCTCAATCATGGAGTTCGGAGGCTCCACGTCTTTGAATCGGAGGGCATTATCACCAAAGAACTGTTGGACAAGATTGTAGAAGTCCTGGGTCTCTCCGACGAAGACCTGAAAAGATTGATAGAGCAGGACAGGCAAGAGCTGCGTCGCCGATTCGAGGACTGGTTGAGCAAATTGGAACCGCCCCACCTAATCATTCGGCTAATCCCTGGAATTTATCAACGTAGCCGGGTTCCCGACGCCGTACCTCGTGATCGAGTGGAGGAGTATGCCTCAGTGATAGCGGCACAGGAGCATAAGAAGACGTGCTTGGTGTTAAATCGGCGAGAGAGCGTCTGGTTCGATGAGTATGGACGGTTTAAGTTCCGGCAGAAAGCGACACCGGACAACCCGTTGCATCATCCGTACATGACGTGTGACTTTTACGATAGGCAGCGGAAACGACAGACGAGAAGGAATGTAAGATTATGACCAACAGATCTGAAGATCTGTCCAAGCTCCTCGAAGACATCCAGGTTAAGCAGAAAGAAACAAGAAGGCTTCGCGAAGAAGGAGCGCCTCTGGTTGGCATTATCTACGTAATCGACCACAAAATCGTTGATCCTAGTAGCAAAGAAGAAAAGGAACTCTTTCTCAGTACTACGCCGGTGAAAGAGGCACCGGATTACGGGAAGTTCAAAATCCATGAACGGATGGATCATTCGAATTACTGGGACGAAATCCTTCAAGCGGTGTTCAGAAAGACTCATCCTTTCTATTTGAAACTGGATTATGATTTCTTTCCGAGAGGTCGGGTGGTCTACGATACGGAATCTGATCTGTACCATCTGTATTTGGACAAATGCATAAGAAAGGATGCTCAGATGGTATCTGAGATCATCCGGGAAATGAATCTCCCTCTCTCCGAGCTGAAGATAGGAGGAGATATCCATTACCAATGTAAAGCCTGTAACAAGAATTATGTGGTGTAAGGGAGTTTAGCGACGTCGGTCGAGACTGAAAGCGGAACGAAGCTATGCTTATAGGCGCGACTGCAAGATCTGTAGATGAAATCGCCTTCTTGAAACGATTTGGTTTTCATTTTGCGGAGATTATAATTCAAAATCCTCAGTCGCGGCACATCTGGTGGGAATCAGGCATCAAAAGCGGTTCAGACGGATTTGTTCTCATCGCACACGGACCTCTGGGGGATCCCTGCGACGATATACGGTCTTTGCGAGATCACTACTTACCTGCCTTGAAATCGACCGTTGATACCGCCGGAAGAATGGGTGTCAGCTTGTTGACTTTCCATCTTACGGTAGCTAGCTCTGTGAGTTATCCTTTGCTTATTGAAAAGCAAAATGCTCTCCGGGAACTCGTCAATTATGGTCGGAGCAGTAACGTTGAAATTTGTCTTGAGAACGTCTCTGAATCGCCGTCAGATCTGGAACGTGTACGCGATTTCGTGCCGGGACTCAATTTCACGCTTGATGTTGGCCACGCTCATTTGGTCGGCTCTCGGATACCGTTGGAAATGATACGACATCTAGGCGGGAGCATCCGTCACGTACATCTTCATGATAACCGCGGCAAAGAAGACCTTCATCTTTCTATCGGGGATGGTGATATCGACTTTGACATGATCCTCAGAGAATTGGTCAATCATGGTTATGGTCGTACACTGACTCTGGAATTACCGGAAAATGACTTGATAACGTCCAAGAGCCGCCTGGAGGATTTGCTTGGAACGGTCAAAAGATAAAAGAGATATTTCTCGCTGACCCTTCTTTGTCCGATCATTTAGTAGCCTTCGAATGAAAGGAAAGGGAATTATATCACTTTAATTACCTGAACGAATACAAGGAGATACGAAGGTGCCGACAGAAAAATTCTGCATTGAGTGCGGCTACAAATTCGGAGGATTGACCAATAAGCGACATCTATTTTGCAGTCGGTGCTGCACAGAAACATATCATGTCAATTTCCGTGATCGTGATTTAGCTGGCGTAGGGTTGACTGAAAAAGAGGTTAAGACAGCTATTAAGAAGCGTTATGGTCGCTAGTTTCCCTTCGAAGGCGCATATCCAAAGAGCTTCAGACCGCGGCGGCGTATCTAGAGAGTCGTTCTCTTTCCACAGCATACACGAAAAATATTCCTGCTCGTTTGACCTGATTTGACATACGTATACGACATCATGAAGGTATCATCGGGAAAGGAGCCTTCTCATGGAAGCCGGAATAAAGGAATTCTTGAGTCTCATCAAGATCGGAGCGAAACAGAGCCACAATAATATGACCTTGTACTGTCTCTTGTCGGCTCACGAAGCACCGGTGGATTTCCTCATACTGGACGAGGCTTTGGAAAAGCAAGCGCTGGTAATCACAGAGGTCAACGAAGGTGGTTCAGTACCGGAGCTGAAGGTCGCTAACAGATCTGATCACAAAGTGCTACTTCTGGACGGCGAGGAGCTGGTGGGGGCCAAACAGAATCGAGTCCTAAATGTTACCATCCTCATTGGTCCGCAGTCTGAGACGGTCATTCCGGTGTCTTGTGTCGAGCAGGGTAGATGGTCCTATCGGAGCAGGCATTTTGGGAGCGAGTCCAGGGCTATGAGCGCCCAGTTAAGAAAAAGGAAGTCCGAGACTGTTTCTGAAAATTTGAGACACGGGCGACAGTTTAGGTCTGATCAGGGTGTTGTCTGGGACGAAATAGAAAACAAATATGCTCGGATGGCAGCCGCGCCCTCTCCTACTATGGCGATGGCGGATCTGTATGAGTCTCACAAAGATCTGAGCAACCAATACCTGACGGCGTTTCGTCCTGTGGACAACCAGATCGGGATGGTAGTCTTCATTGATGGTGAGGTTGCAGGGCTGGAGCTTATTGCGAAGTTTCAGACTTTTGAGAAAACGCATTCCAAGCTCGTGAATAGCTATGTGATGGATGCTCTGGAAACCGCTAAATCCCAAGAGAAAACGAGCAGCCATACTCTCAGACGGATCTTTGAGAGGCGGGAGGGGTTAAGCTTTGGCGAAGATTGGGGAAAGCGGCATGCGTAAGTAGACTTTGTCGGCATGTAATTATGTATAATATAGTTGACAGTCATTTTATAGTG
>JBKQRG010000335.1:0-13330 GCA_052144015.1 Desulfomonilaceae bacterium | reverse complement strand
TTCATGCCCCCGCTCTATAGTAAACGCGAAATCAAGTTGCAAGCACTATTTTGTGACGAGCCCTTAGTAACAAGAAATTCCTACTGTTAACTTTAAATGAAATCGACCGAAGAGGTCGCGCATGATATCCCGCGCAAGAGTAACTTACGGGTCAATCGGCGACAGGAAATCTACTTCCACTTGACACTGATTACTCCATCGGCCAGTTTGAAAATATCTAGTACCGACTAGCTGTCCTGGCTGCGAAATTCGTAATAAGGAGGGATTCACGATGAGACGGATATTTTTGTGCTGTTTAACTACAGCCATAGTATCTTGGCTGATATTCAGCGCTATTGGGGCCGACCAATCGACAACGAAGCCGCCCCGTCTTCCACAACTCACGATGGAGCAACTGAATGACCAACAAAGGCCGCTCGGAGAGCAGGTCATGAAAATATCAAGCGTGGGGCTGGGCGGCCCTTACAACATATTATTGCGAAGCCCGGTGCTGGGGCAACGTATGTTCGACCTTCTCCATTATCTCAGATGGAACACATCGGTGCCGTTGCGCCTGAATGAGTTTGCAATCCTGATAACCGGGCGGCTGTGGCGATCGCAAGTAGAATGGTTCGCACACGTGCCGATTGCTCTAAAGGCGGGACTCTCTCCGGAAATCGTGGCAGACCTCAAAGCCAATAAGAGGCCCGCGAACATGAAACCCGATGAAGCAGTGGTCTATGACTTTGTTATGGAACTCTCCACAAAGCATCAGGTTTCCGACGAAACATTTGACCGTGCCAATGAGCTGCTCGGGGAGCAGCAAGTCGTGGACCTTACTGCGGTGACAGGAACATACGTAACACTCGCCATGTTGATGGCAATGTCAGAACAAAGCGTCCCACAGGGCAAGGAACCCCCGTTCAAGGTGGGCGAGCCATAAATATTTGCGTTCGGGAAGAGGACTACTGGTTTTTCATCCGGGGGACAATCCTCCGGGATGGCACGCAATGATTGTGGCGCTTCCCGAACAGAGGAGAGGATTCGTTCTTTTGACCAACGGTGAAGGTGGTCGCGAACTGCGATTGGACGCGTTCTGCCTAAGGTTTGAGCTACAGGGTTCCGGCAGGCTGTTGGAATGTGACGAGTGCGGGAACCCCTGACGCACCATCAGTTCCTCCAGAAGGGCGGCTCGTATTTCTCCCTGTACATGTCTCTCAGTATTTCACTGTTGCTTCTCGCCGGCCTGGTTGTTCCCTGTGGCCCGATATCAGGGATATGGCACGACAGTCGGAACCCGGTGCCGGTCTGCTCCGGCTCAGGAACGCACACCATATTGGAACCGTTTACCCATGTCGCGTTCTGCGGCTGTAGTTCTTCGCCATTTGCCGCGAGTCCATATGTACCTGTCAGGATGAACGCTGCCAGCAGTGACGCGGTCAAAATCGTAGGCAGGAGATTCAGGTTTTTCATTTTCGTTACCTCTTTTTGGCGATATTCGATGCACAGAAGTCAATAACGATTCAAAGACAACTTTCGGCAGAATTGAAATATTATGATTCCGATATACTGATTTTTGGAAAGATGAAGTGACATGACAAATTACACGATCCGCAGATGTACGCAAAAAGATACTGGGGTTTTGGTGGAGACTATCCGAGAGTCGTTTCGGGACGTAGCTGAACGTTTTGGCCTGAACGAGGAGAATGCCCCGCGACATCCATCCAACTGCACAGCAGAATGGATTCAGCAAGAGATGGGACGCGGGGTCACCTATTTCATACTCGAAACCGGGGATGTTGTTTCAGGATGTGTTGCCCTGGAGATCGCAAGTTCTGAGGCGTGCTATTTAGAACGCCTTGGGGTTCTCCTGAACCAGCGACGGCATGGCTTTGGGAAAGCTTTAGTAGACCATGTGCTGTCGGAAGCCAAACTCCTCGGCGCTCTACACGTGGATATTGGCATTATTGCCGAAGACACGGAACTCAATGCCTGGTACAAGAGGCTCGGATTTATTGAAACAGAGACCAAAGAATTTCTACATTTACCTTTCCGGGTAACCTTCATGTCCCATGACCTGGATTTGTGGCCCCGGTGTATTGACTGACAAGAGATTACACGTATATTATACGTATAAAGGAGGGCTCAATGCAGAAAAAGCTGACCATAACTGTTGATGAAGATGTTTACGAAGCTCTTCACAAGGTCATCGGGCCACGCAAGATAAGCAAATTCATTGAGAAACTGGTCCGACCACATGTAGTACTTCCTAATCTCGAATCCGCCTATGCCGAAATGGCGAGGGATGAAAAAAGGGAGAATGAGGCCCTGGAATGGGCCGAAATTACCTTCAAGGACACTATTCATGAAACGAGGTGAGATCTGGTGGGTTAGTTTTGATCCATCTATTGGCGGAGAGATAAAGAAGAAGCGTCCGGCTGTCATCATCAGCAACGACGCATCAAACAAGTTCCTGAACCGGGTTCAGCTTGTCCCCCTCACAAGTAAGATAGGTCGCATATACCCGAGCGAGGCTCTGGTGATCTTCGAAGGCAAAGAGAGCAAGGCCATGACGGACCAATTGGCCACGGTCAGTAAGACGCGGCTATTCAGACGCGGCGGAGTTATTGGTCAGCGCGATATGCACAAGATTGAGGAGGCCATCAAGATCCAATTGGGTATGTCATAGGAATCTGGGACACTGGGACGCTAGACCAAAATCCGACTTTGCCGCGGGAGACTAAACGAATGGAACAGCAATTCGGGCCGGTGCGATTCATTCCGGGCAAGAGATCCGGAAGATACCCGTATTCTCATTCCCTGTACATTGAAGCCGACACCAAAGTTCTTATTGATGCAGCGTCTGACGACAAAAGGCTGAAAGAACTTCATGACGGGCCCGGAGTGGATGCTGTCTGGCTGACACACTGGCATGAAGACCATTTCAAATATCTGTATCTGTTTGACGACCGAGAGTTATGGATTTCTGAAAAAGATGCGGCTCCTTTTTCCAGTCTGGATGCATTTTTTGACGCTTACGGTATGAGTCCCGAAGAACGTCAGGCATGGATACCGATAATGGAAAAGGCGTTCCGTTTCAAGCCACGCAAACCTCACCGAGTGTTTAATGGGAAAAGTATTATCGATCTAGGGGGGATCACGGTCGAAACCATCCCAACACCCGGCCATACTCCGGGTCATTGCGCTCTTTTATTTCAGGAACAGGGGATTCTTTTTCTGGGGGATTATGATCTATCCAAGTTCGGCCCATGGTACGGCGATCGCGATTCCGATATTGACGAAGTCGTCGCGTCCGTAAATCGCCTCCGCTCCATACCCGCCCAAATTTGGAATACGGCACACGAACAAGGAGTATTCCCGCAGGAACCCGCCGATCTGTGGGACAAATACTTGGCGGTGATAGACCGCCGCGAGCAGAAACTAATCGATATCCTCAAGGAGCCTCGAAGTTTGAATGACATTGTCGAGGCCCGCATTATTTATGGCCGCAAACGAGAACCGGCTATATTCTATGATTTCGGTGAACGCTCGATGATGGGGAAACACCTGGAGCGACTCATCCGAGCCGGATCTGTGCAATTTGACGGTACCCATTACAGCCTGATCTAACTTATCTTCGTCAGATTCGTCTATGATGGAGAACCCACATTTACTTCTGTGTCGGCACAGGTGACGTGCTGATTTTGATTGATAATTGGGACTACATAGGTCGGATTGGGAAATTATCCTTTGTCTGGGCCGGGCGGTAAGACTTGAGCGCCTTAAACACAACGATTGAGCCAAACTGTTCGTCTTCCGCGTGCGGAATTAGTGACGAAACGCCTCCAGCCGGAAAGCTTTATCACAATCTCGCATTATTCGCCATTCTCCTATTGGCTGCCGCATTGCGTTTGTGGCGTTTGGGACAGAACGGTTGGGGTAATGAGTATTATACCGCGGGCGTTCGGAGCATGATGACCGGCTGGGGCAACTTCCTTTACAACTCCTTCGATCCGGCCGGATTTGTCTCGATTGATAAACCCCCGATAGCTTTGTGGATGCAAGTTGTCAGCGCTAAGATTTTCGGATTTCATGGGCTGGCTGTCTTATTGCCTCAGGCGCTGGCAGGGATTATTTCGGTTTGGATCATATATCAAATTGTCCAACGCCATTACGGTAAATGGGCCGGTCTGCTCGCGGGGCTGTTCTTGGCCATAACACCCGTGAGCGTAGCAATCGATCGATCGAGCAATACCGATAGCTGCCTCGTCCTTGTCCTCCTGTTAGCTGCATGGGCACTAATTCGAGCCGCCGAAACAGGCAGCCGAGGCTTCTTACTATTATCCATGGCCATCATCGGTATCGGATTTAACGTCAAAATGCTCGCGGCATATGTCGTGCTTCCCGGTTTTGTTCTGGTTTATTTTCTCGCCGCTCCCATCACAATGCGCAGGCGCATCCAGGACTTAGCGATCGGCGCAGTGGTCCTCGCGATAGTGTCCCTAAGCTGGGTGCTCATCTATGATTTAACTCCGCCCGAGCATAGACCATATGCCGGAACTACCAAGCATAATTCAATGCTGGAACTCGCGGTTGGGCCTTACGCTGTTGGGCGATTTTTGCCTCCGGTAAAGCTAACCGCCCGTGCCCGACTTGAGCGGAAATCTTTGACTGTAGCAGATCCCGACGCTGAATCTATCGCAAGACGGGATTTCCTCGAAGAAGTCAGGCGCAGCAATCTGGGGTTGCGGCTCTTTGTTCTCGCACCACCAGGGCCGTTGCGACTTGCAGATGGACAGCTGGCCGGACAGGTTGGCTGGTTCATTCCGCTGGCGATTATCGGGTGTTTGGTTTCTGTTTTTCAGTTCCATTTGCGTAGACCGATTGCAAAAGGACACTTCGTATTGTTGCTCTGGTTATTTTGGACTGTGACTTATGGCGTAGTCTATAGCTTCGCGGGCGGCATCATGCACCTGTATTACCTGGCCACAATTGCGTCTTCACTGGCCGCTTTGGCCGGCATAGGCATTATCAGCTTGTGGGATAGTTACGTTCAGAAGGGCTGGCCCGGTGCATTGCTGCCTGTTTCGCTGGTTTTGACAGCCTTTTGGCAATTTCACATCGAATCGAGCGCTTTCGGTTGGAAACTGAGCCGCCTGCCGGCTTTTGTTTCAGGTTTTCCGGATATCTGCACGGGATTTTGTGACTGGCAGACATTGCTTCACGCCGCAATGATCGTTGGAATCCTCATTTCTGCAGCAGGCTTGTTCGTCCTGTTCTTCCGCCAGCATCGCGTTGGGACCGGACGTTTGTTGGTCGTTGGTTCATTGGGAATCGGGATTGTCGCGCTGCTGCTTGTTCCTATAGCTTGGGCCTTGAGCGTTGTGCTCTTACCCGGCCATGGTACACTTCCCTCGGCTGATTTGGCGCGACTGACTCGCTCGACCCTAAATGTGCACACGTCTCTTCGAAACAAGCTAAGAGAGGGTACAGACTATGTTAAGCTGATCGGTTTCCTGAAAAACAATCACCATAGTGAACGCTTTTTGCTCGCCACATCAAGCGCACAATTTGCTGCGCCGATCATCGTCCGCACGGGTGAACCTGTGATGGCCAGAGGAGGATTTCATGGCCTGGATCCCATTCTGACTCCTGAAGAATTCGCCCGGACGGTCCAAAACGGCCAGATCCGCTTTGCTATGATAGGCGACTTGTCGAGGATCAGCATAAGACTCGGAGCGGAATCGGCAGGGCGTCCAATTGCCGATTGGATAAAGGCAAATGGAAAGCTCGTGGATACTGGTCTTTGGCGCTCGTTTGACGATCGGAACGATAAGCTGCTGCTTTATGATCTTCACCCCGAATTCCCCCCCATTTCAGGTCTGGATAGATGACCTTCGCTGAGGTGTCGTAACGCTGAAACGAGCTGAATGTGGACCCTCACTTTGTCCAATTCGGTCGTTCGGATATCCAATCTTCAACAACCTCGTGAAGCCAGTCTCTGAGTCCTTCAGCTACGTAAAAAATGGGGAAAAGCAAGCTATGAGTATTGGGTATCACTCCTTCTCGCAATGCCTGATCAGCAAGTGCGGTCTGTGGGTAGATCCTTATGCCCGTGGTGATCTTCAATGCGTCCAGCTCCAAAGAATCGGCAAATGCCAGGCTGGCCAGGACCGATTCTTTCGTTTCCCCGGGTCCGCCTAGGAGCAGGAACCCCATCCGGCGTATTCCATTCTCGGACAACAACCTGGACGCTCGCACTACATCTTTCTGATTGAATCTTTTGTTCATTCCGCTGAGGACCAAATCGGAGCCGCTTTCAAAGCCCAGACTCACCTCGATGCAACCGGCTTTCGCCATTGCTGTAATCAAAGCTTCATCCAGCCTGGCCGGGTAAACAATGCAGCGCCACGATATCCCCGGCGAAATGGTTGCCAGTGAGGAACAGAGTTCTTTGGAATACGACGGCGGCAAATTAAATGTATTATCAACAAAATAGAACCGATGAAAGGCAAGCTCAGCCCATTCACGTAGCCACTGCGCAACTACCTCCGGCGAGCGTTTTCGAATATGGCAACCTTCGATCATTGCTGTCGAACAGTAACTGCAATTCATGGGGCATCCACGCCTGGTCTGGACCGGCAGCCAAAATTCCGGTTCAGCTTGCAGTGACGGCCATAGAAAGTCGGGCCTCGGTAACGGAAACCGGTCCAGTTCCTTTACAAAGATGCGACTCGCTTGAGCGCCTCGGCCTGACAGATACAATCCCGGCACTCCAGATGGATCGGTCCCCTTTTCTATTTGTTCCAGGAGGGCAGGAAACGCCAGTTCGCCCTCCCCCTGTATTCCCATGTCCGCGCCAACGTATTCCAACGCACTTTCCGGGAACATGCTATAACCCGCGCCACCCAGGACAATGGGCGCGTCTGAGAAGGCTTTGCAGGTCTGCGCCACTTCTTTTGATTGCTCCAACAAGAAAACCGGATTTTCCATCCTCTGATTGTCGATGTTTCGTACGGATATCCCGATTAATTCCGGCAAAAAGGAGCGGATGGTGTCTTCAATAAGGGTTTTGGAATTTCGTGAATCCATCATATCCAGCAGCTCGACATCGTGGCCCGCTCGCCGAGTCGCGGCAGCTACGCAAGCCAAACCCAACGGCCAGGTACGCATATACGTCTCTTCTCTATTTGCGGAAATCAGTAGAACTTTCACGAGAAACGCTCATTTCAGAGTTGCCGTACCTCCGCATACGGAGTCCAGGACAGCTTCAATCTGTTTAGTACTGACTTCATACCTCGATACTTTGTATTATATGTATTTTCACGCGGTTTCCTATGGCCGTCCCGTGGACATCAATCATGTGTTCAACAATCCTTCAAGAATGATTGCCGTGTCTCTCACAAACGCGGGACACACTTTCCTCACCAGTTTTTCTTCCTGGACCTTCTTCAATCCCTCCTCTGTGCTCATATCGGCCCCAAGTAATTCTTTGCATTCCGTTGTTCCGTGCGCATCCGTGAAATGCCTGAAGAGGTCTTGAACGAAGGAATGCGAGGCTTTCCTCGCTTTTCCTTCGTCCTGATGGTCTTTGGCCATTCCCAAGATCAGTACGGCAGCGGTTACAGCGCCGCAGGTCTTGGCAAGATGTCCCATGCCGCCTCCGAGCGGTCGCCCCAGCTTCGCTGCCATCTCGGCATCCAATCCGAGTGACTCCCCGAAAACTGTGAGGATGGCCTGAGAGCAATTCAATCCAGTGGAAAATAGGTCTACGGTTTTCTCGACATTGTTCATGAGGAACCTCCTGTGTTGACATGTAGTACTTATCGTGGTAGCAGATTATTGTGTATTAATTATCGAGTCCAACGATTTGGTACGATATGACAGATCGAAATATGCGATCGATATGACAACACATGGAAATTCGGTATGTTAAAACATGTTTAGGCGTCGCCAATGCAATGAGTTTTAATAAGGCGGCGGAACATCTGAACTATGGTCAATCGAGCGTCTCCGCCCAGATCCAGGCGTTGGAAGAAGAATTGGGGGTACACTCGCCCTCTTCTCATGGAGATACAGAAATCAAGATCATGAGGTCTTCGGTAACTTCCCGGCCCGGGCATCTCCGATCGAATCTATCATCTTCACGCTGTTCAAATATGTTGTTCCACGTATATTATAGTAGTTCTGAAAAATTTTCTGCCCATAACCGATAAGTATCGGAGCGTGATGCCGGGTGGTAGGACAGCCTTCCAGCCTGTAATCCCGGTAGGATAGGCTTCCAGCCCGTCTATTGAATGGGACGGGCAAGATGCCCATCCTACCAAGACATGACGGGCAATCCCGCGTTCTGCGCGGGACGTCACCACCAAATCGTTTTCTTTTTCGCGATTATTTTTGAGAACCCCTATAATTTGGGCACGTAAAACAAAGAGTAGAGTGAAACAGAAGGAAAACCGCTACTGAAAATTTCAAGAATACAAATTAACCGAATTATCTCTTCCGCTGAAAAGATCGGCCCCAGGCTGATTGCAGAAGATCGTGGAAAACTTGCAATTCTGCACCCGAGCGGTCCTGTGTACAATCCTTGTTATTTTGACATCCAGCCGGGAAAAGCCCGTTATCGGGGAGAGCATTATCACAAATCCAAGACCGAGGTCTTCTATGTGATATCGGGATCGTGCCTTATTGGATACTATGATCTGGACATGGGGGAGCATGGAAGTTTTGGGGTGCAAGAAGGCGATATGGTTACAATCCTACCGATGTGCGCGCATCGGATGGAGGGTGAGGAATTTTGCCAGGTGATGGAATTCTCATTGGAGGAAGTCGATTACGAAACAGACACCTTTGTGTACCCCTTCGAGTAAAGCGGTTCCCCTACCCGCTTTCCCATGTGCGAAATACCTTCACGGGACGAAGGAAGATGTCCGGTCCCTTGGGCTCAGGACGGAGCAGGATCAACAGCTCTTCATTGCCCGATACTGTCTTGAATAGTCGCGAAATATGGTTCTCAGAGACACCCGCAGAGGGTAATCGGCCGCGAGGCAAAGCTATGCCGGTGCCACAGGTCAGTTTCCTTATTTCGGCAGGTTGTAACTGCACGTCAGGAATGTGCCGCAAGGCAGTGGAAATTCTGATTAAGTGTTGAGATATTTTTTTTGTGCCCCCTGAAAGCATCTGTTCCACTGTCAAAGCGTCCTCGACGCGAAAAGGACCACTGGTTGTCCTGCGCAGATTTTCCAGTCTCGCACCGACATCCAAATCCTGACCCAGATCTCGAGCCAATGACCTGGCATACGTCCCCTTTGAGCAGACCATTTCCAAATCAAGGAGCGGCGGGTTCCATTTCAACAATTCCAGAGAGAAAATCTCAACTTTTCGCGCGGCAAGTTCCGGGAAGACCCCTTTTCTGGCGAGCTTGTACAGGCGCACACCTTCCTTCTTTAATGCTGAAAAGTGCGGAGGGACCTGATCTATCACACCCCTGCGAACATGCAGCGCCTGCTGTATTTGCTCTTCAGTGATGCCGGAAGGATCACCTGTCCTGACAACATTCCCCTCACGATCACCGGTGTCGGTCTCTTCTCCCATTAAGACCTGCATCAGATAGGTCTTTCGGCCTTCATCCAGGTATTCGACCGCGCGCGTGCCCGCTCCGAGAAGCAGCACCATCAATCCTGAAGCAGCGGAATCCAGCGTCCCGGAGTGCCCAACCTTTGTCGGTCGGACAAGCCTCTTCACAAGCTGTACCAAGCCGTTTGACGTGATCCCCTCAGGCTTATCCGCCAGTAGTATTCCGTGCATGCAGTAGTTCCGCCGACCGATTAAAATGCGTGGAGATTGGGCCAATATCTTCGTTGAATTGTAAGGACCTCTCGCAAGCGTGCCCTGAAAGTGGAATCCAGAGCCTCGATTTCCGGCTGCAAAGGCACAGTCTCTTTCGATGGATCATACGTGGAAAGGCAGATCAATATCCGTTTTACGGATTCCCGCAGCGCCCGGAGATTGTATCCGCCCTCCAAAGTCAATACTAGCCTATCCGAGCAGACTTCTGCGGCCATGTGCATAAGAATCTGCAGCATTTTTTCATATCCGTCCTCTGTTAACGCCATGCCACCGAGCGGATCGAGATCGTGTGCATCAAAGCCTGCCGACACCAGGATTAATTCCGGGCGGAAGGTCTCCAATAGCGGAGCCACAAGCATATGAAAAACGTTCACGTACTCGTCATCACCACAGCCGCCCATCATAGGAACATTCACAGTGAAACCTTCCCCGGAGCCGCTACCCACTTCTCTCAGCCCGCCTGTCCCTGGATAATGCGGATATTGATGCATAGATATGAAAAGCACCCGAGGATCGTCATAAAAAGAATGTTGAGTTCCGTTTCCATGGTGCAGGTCCCAATCTACTATCGCAACACGTTGCATTCCGTGATGTTTCAGAGCGTATTGCGCGGCCAACGCAATGTTGTTGAATAAACAGAACCCCATTGCCCGATTGCTTTCCGCATGATGTCCAGGAGGTCGGACGAGAGCGAAACCGTTACGAACTCGATCTTCTACTACGGCATCGAGGAGATTGAAAAGCCCGCCCACAGCGCGCGATGCTGCATCCCACGAATCTTCGCAGGTCGAGGTATCCGGATCCAAATAGGTATCCGCGCAACCGGCAGTAGCGGAAATATTTCTCACGTATCGAGGATCATGTATCCAGCCCAATTCCTGTTCGGATGCTTCACGTATCGATATCTCCACGACGTTCAAAGAGGATCCGAGTTTTTCGATCATTTCATAAATTACTTCGAGTCGGTGGGGACTCTCCGGATGATAACTCCCCATTTGATGTTTCAGAAATACTGCGTCCTTCACGAGTCCGGTAGGTTTCATTTTCCGCTGCTCTCAATCAGTTTTTTGGGGTCTGAATACGAGACACCGAAACGATAAAATCAAAGCGGGCCACGCATGAGATCTCTATTCTACGAATGTTAGCAGGTAATGCAGACTAGTCAATGATTTTTGGCACGCCGTCCATTCTGCAACTCAATAAGTATGTCACTTTGGTTTATCGTAACCTCTCAGTTAGGAGGAGTGTGGATTTGTCATTGCGAGGAGTCTATGTTGCGACAGGCGTCTCGCCTGTCCATTAAAATAACCGGCGAGATGAGACTGTCTCAGAATTATCTTATCTGCCAAAATCGTAGCACGATGCAGTGATAGGGGTAGGAACAGCCGGTTGCCCGGCCGCTCCCCCCTCCGAACCGTACGTGCGGATCTCCCGCATACGGCTCTCCGGTCGGTGGTTCACCGCCGAGCGGATTGACAGGCTAGGGCATGGGCTGTGGTAAGGAAGTACAACCCCTGCTCGGCAAAGTAGGCATTGGGCCAGCGCTGATGGTCAGCCCCTCGACCCCGTCCGCGACCCCCGCGACGCTTTCGGAGGATGCTGCGCATCCGCATCCGAATCCAGCCGTCCAAGCGCTCGAAAGTGGATCGGGGGCTATGTTGGAAATATCCGAACCAACCGCGGAGGGTCTGATTGACGTTCAGGATAGTCACGCACAGACTGTAGCCGTTAGTCCGTCGTGTCCTGGCACGAATGGAGGCCTTGAGCTTCTTGAGACTCTTGGGGCGGGGCCAATGCCTGCCCCGTTCAAAATGATACCCCAAGAAGTCGAAACCACCCGGACGAGCCGCATCCACGATGCGGGTTTTAGTCGGGTGCAGCGTCAAACCGGCCGCCGCAGTCCATTGCTGGACGAGCGCCAGCGCCGCAGAAGCATGGGCCTCCGTACCACAAAGGATGACGAAATCGTCGGCGTATCGGACCATGGCGATACCGGCCTCTGCCATGAGGTGATCCAGAGGGTCAAGGTAGATGTTCGACAAAAGCGGACTCAGGACGGCTCCTTGCGGAGTCCCCGTCTCCGGAGTCCAGCCCTTTGCCGTGTCCATGACGCGCTGTTTCAGGAACGAATCGATGAGTGCCAGGACCGGAGCATCGGCAATCTTTTCCCGAAGGCGGGCCATGAGCTGAGCATGGGGAATCGTGTCGAAATAGGACTTGAGATCCGCATCCACGACAAACGTGTAACCCTGTTTAAGCAGGGCATCCACCTGACGCAGAGCATCCTTGCAGCCACGACCTGGACGGAAGCCATAGCTCGGTGCTGCAAAGTCCTTCTCGAAAATCGGTTCCAAAACATTGCGCAGAGCGGCCTGTACTACTCGATCGCGAACCGTGGGAATACCCAACGGTCGTTTCTCCTTCGTACCAGGTTTGGGAATCCAAACCCGCTCAATGGCCTGTGGTCGATACGTCCCGGCCCGAAGGGTCTCGGCCATTCGTCCGAGATGGTCCTCGAGTCTGGTCTCGAACATCTCAATGGGCACGCGATCTATCCCGGGGCTGCCCCCATTGGCCTTGACCTTGGCAAAGGCAGCTCGGAGGTTACCCGGGGAGCAGACCTTATCCATCAGGCTGTACCACTTACCTCCTCTCACCCCGTTTTCCAGGGCCGTCAACATACGATTCGTCCAGACGCTCGGTTCAACCCAGGACCATCGGTCGCGGATCTTTCCGGCCGGTTTAGTCCCCCGCTGGGCGCAGGACACTGGAGTCGGTTGTTCTTCCGGTTGTCTGTCAGGCACGTATCCACCTCCCTGCCTCCCTTGGCTCCGCGCCCGTTACGGCGTTTCATCGCTACTATGGAGGCTCTGACTCCTGCACGCCACTCCCCGACGTACAGGTCTCCCTGCTTCACGTACTCACCCTTCCTGACCATTCCGTCCACAACCACCTGGTGTTCCCCTGTCGTCGCTTTATACCCGCTACCTTGTTCTCAGCTCGACAGATCTCCCATCTCAAGACCCTTTGCCTTTTCTATCAGCTCAGGCCACCGTCAGAATGGGTCTAGGCTTCGCCTCTCCCTAGCAGTCTCGCCGAATACACCCGGCCGAAACGGGTTCGTTATCCTACGGACTGGTCGTTCACCTCCTGTTGCTCTCCACCCCGCCTCACGGCGACGCAGTTACAGTCGATTACAGGCTGTAGCGTAAACCTGGAGAGGACTCTCACCTCTCTGTGTGAGCACGCCCACAGGCGCACTAGGGGCAGGTTTCAAACCTGCCCGTTTTTTAGACATCTGACCAAGGGCGGGTTTCAAACCCGCCCCTACAGTGGCTGTTTGCTATCTACCGCCAATTGCAACAGCATACGACATCCGGTGGGGTTCGTCTCTGCATTGAGGTCGTGGCACGGCTTAGGGTTCAACAAGAATTCTGAGACAGTTTCAGATGCCGGTCCCACCATCAATCCCCAAGGCCATGAGATTGCTTCCCTTGTTTTT
>JBKQRG010000334.1:0-10767 GCA_052144015.1 Desulfomonilaceae bacterium | reverse complement strand
CCAAGGCAGCCCTTTTTACGGTGAACACCGGTTGTAGAGATCAGGAAGTGTGCAATTTGTTATGGGAATGGGAACAGCCAGTACCGCAGCTAGATACAACCGTGTTTATCATTCCTGCTCGTTTCAGAGAAGATGAGGAAAAGGGGGTTAAGAATAGGACTGATAGACTTGTGATTCTCAATCGATTTGCCAGGATGGTGATTGAGGAGATGCGCGGCGTACATCCTACCCACGTGTTTTCGCGTAAAGGGATGCCACTTTACAGCATTTATGGCACGGTTTGGAAGAATGCTAGAAAGCGGGCGGGGTTGCCTGACGTGAGGGTCCACGACTTGAAACATACCTTTGGCCGGAGACTCCGTGCCGCGGGTGTTGGGTTCGAGGACAGACAGGACCTTCTGGGGCACAAGTCCGACAGGATCACAACCCATTACAGTGCGCCGGAACTAGAGAGTCTGATCGCTGCTGCCAATAAGGTTTGCCCAGACGAAAGACACAAAACTGACACAATGGTCATCTTGAGGCGCAAAAGGCACCTTGTAGCCGTTGGCTAACTATATGACCTTTTTGGATGTTTTGAGTACCCCCGGCAAGGATCGAACTTGCGACCTGCGGATTAGGAATCCGTCGCTCTATCCACTGAGCTACGGGGGCATGATAATGCGGGAAACTCTATAGCTTATCCCTTTAATTTATGTTACTATTTTCCATCAAGTCAATCGTTTTCTTCGAGCACCGGCACTCTGATGGTTGCCGAGCCCGGCACAAAAGGGTAACATGGTTTTGGTAGAAGCCATAATCAAACCTTTTAAACTGGACGATATAAAAGAGGCTTTGGAAGAACTCGGTGTCGGAGGTATAACCGTAACTGAACTGATTCAGACGGCGGCGCAAACCCGAGGCCGATCCTTTGCGCCTACTCGAACAGCCATAGGCCTGGTCCCGAAAATCAAGATTCAGATCGCAGCCTCGACCGAACTTGTCGAGCGGATCATAGAGGCTGTGCGCATCCATGGCTCGTCGGGCAAGATAGAGGACGGCAGGGTGACGGTTGAAAAAATCGACAAAGTAGTTCGGATTCGTACAGGAGAACTGGATTCAGACGCTTTAACCTGATGGATCAAATTCCTGGAGGGAAAAGCTCAAGGTTGCACTGATCGCCGAATTGAATTTTGAGATCCTGCTTCAGAGCTTCCAAATTCGATTCCTCTTCGACTTCGACCACTAATTCGCCATTGTCAAAGCATTTAAGTCGACCATGTTGCTGAAAAACCTGTATAGCGGTTTTAGGATCTACTGTGATCCATCCTTTCATTCTTTTGACGAGTTCCTCGCCGGTGAATTCTCTTTCGATGACCAGGTCTACGGAACGCTGCTTGGCCTTCCAACCGATAATCGCGGGGCGAACCTGCACGGGCATTACTGGATCATGCATTGCGGCGCAGCGGAACCATACTTTTGCTCTTATCAATGGGCGCCTCCAGTGGAAGAATATTAAACGAGTTTCTTTCTTTATGTTTATACAAAAGTGCAGAGTATTTCCAGCTGAATATTGGCGTCAACAAAAAGAACTTTGAAATATCCTGGAAGTATGCTATAGAAGAAACAATTAACTGGTGAATTTGACAAGACAAAAACGTCTCAAATCCCCCAAGCGAAAGATAATAAGAGTATGTCATTGACACTATTTAGATTAGGTTATCGTTTTGCGATGGTTTTCGGAATCGCCTTAATTCTGATTTTTTCATCGGCCTTTGAGTCTCAAGCCGAACAGCGCAGTTCTAAGGTCCGACAGGCGCACAATAAGTACGCGAAGAAGAAAATTGAAAAGAAAAATGGCGTCTTGAAGAATGTTACTAAAATCCGAGCGGATAAGAAGGCAGATAAGAAGACAGATAAGAAGAAAGTGAAACAAGCCCCTAAGGGGATACAGGCGAAGTCTTTTTATTGTGAGAACCTGGCCAATAAGCGGACTTTGTTGTCCAGAGATCCAGATAAACAGCTGCCTATAGCGAGTTTGACAAAACTGGTCACAGCTTTGGTCACGCTCGATAAGATGCCTTTGAACCAGAAGATCACCGTGCCTGAAGATATAAAATCAATTCCAAAGACAGTTGTGGGGTTAAAAGCCGGCGACCAGGTCAGCGTTGAGGATCTTCTGCATGGATTGCTTATAAATTCAGGAAACGATTGTGCCGAAACTCTCGCTTGCGGTTATCCCGGAGGAAGGGATAAATTCGTTGAAATGATGAACGATAAAGTGCGCACGTTGGGGATGCGATCGACTCATTTCTATACGCCTTCCGGCCTGGACCAAAAACCGGATCATCCAATAGAAGGCAAGAAACCCGGGGACGTGGAATCTAATGTTTCGACGGCTCGTGAGATTTCGCAAATAGCTCTCGCTGCGTTTTCCAATAGCCTCATTCGTGAGATTTCGAAAAAGCAAACGCACGTCATGACGAGCGCCATGGAAAAGACCGGATATTTGGTAAAGAATACCAATAAATTACTTCGAGATGACTTACCTTTGGTTGGCGGTAAGACGGGCTACACCGCAAAAGCCGGGCATTGCCTTGCAACCGCTTTTACTCCGGGACGCAACGTATTCATGATTGTGGTGCTCGGGAGTCCCGATCACTTTCGAGATACTCGGCTCGTTTACCGTAAAGCCCTCAAGGAAGCCAGTCGCATCCAACTGCCACCATCGGGAAGGGATACCAGGCGAGCCGCGGCGAACTGATGAGAACAGAATGCTAAACAGACGGGTTTTGACTAGCTGATTTCAATTCTTTCTAATCCAAGTCATTCCTTTGGAAGCACGAACAGGAAATTGATCCACTCTCCGTGTTTGGTCTCGCACCAAATTCGACCTCCATGCGCCTCGATTATTTTGCGCACATTGTAAAGACCCAAGCCAGTACCTCTCTTACTTTTCGTCGAATCGTCGCGAACTCGATAAAATTTATCAAATATTCTTTCGACTAAAGCAGGCTCCACGCCAGGACCAGAATTCCAAACATTGAATAAAAAAGAATCTCCCTGATCTACAAAGCCATAGGCTAATTTCCCTCCCGGATTCGAATACTTAAGAGCATTCCCGAAAAGATTTCGATACACTATTTCCAGAAGGGCCGGGTCGCCCTCCAATCTGATGGCGCCCACTCCTCCCATGCTCGTATCGTAACTTTCAAATGAATCAGGATAGCGTTCTTTCAAGCCTGTTATGGCTGGAAGTATTACTTCTTGATAAAAATTTTGGATCAGCTGCTTTCGTACGGTGAATTCTCCATGCTCAATTTCGGCCATAAAGAGAAAGTCACGGCTCATGGCCTCCAGAAATTGTGAATGGTGATAAATAATTTGCAGATGTTCTTTCCGACCCGGGTCAGTCTCTTTATCCAAAAGCCGTTTTACGAAGCCGCCCATAATTATGAGCGAATTCTTGGTCTCATGATTTATAAAATGAATGGCTTCTCTAAAATTCTGATTAACCAGTTCGAGCTCCCTCCTGATAGCTAGCTCGCGGCTGATATCTTTACTCACACCTACCGTACCCAAGACTTTTCCCTGCCGATTTTTCAGTAATGACAGGGTTAACGATATTTCGATTGTTTCACCCTTTTTGGTACTAAGACGCGTCTCATAATTGCGAATGCCACCCGAAGCTGTAACGTCATCCAGGATCTTTTTTCTTTCAGCCGCGTCAACCCATAGTTCGCCTACTTCCTTACCCTGCACCTCCTCAGCTCTATATCCAAGCATTCTCTCCGCGCCAGGATTGAACACCACAATGCGCGACTCAAGGTCCGTCGTAATAATCATGTCTTCCGAGTAACGGAGTATCGCTTCCAGATAACTGGTTTGTTCAACCAGAGCGGAAGTTCTTTTTTTCATTTGTTGGTCCAGTGCATCGGCTTGTTCTTTGCATTGCTCCGCAGATTGCCTCAACTGATTTCTGAGGTCCGATATTTCCAATCCGGAGCCGATGAGCTGGGCTACCTCTTCCAAATAATCCTTTTCCTCGGTCTGTATTTCCTTCACACCATGATCGGCATGAATGAAACCCCTTGATTCGCCTTCAACAGTTATCTCAGATTGAAATACTTTGCCCTGAGATTCCTCGGATGGTTCGCCATAGATTACGTCGTCAATTTCAATCCAAGCTCTTGAATTTGTCGGATCCTCCATAGAAAGACATACTAGGTGCACTACCTTTTTAATCTTTTCTTCGAAAGGAGTTTTGCCTAGCAGAATTCGATTAATCGACAGTAGATTCGCCAGCTTGTTGGAAGACTCGGGCACGTCAAGTCCCTCCGGTGAATGCTTGAACGACTCTTGTTCACTCAAATTGCATATTGTTTCCAGAATGAAACCTTTTTGCTTTTGTTTTAAAGAGCGTACCGTGACGGAACACTTGTCATTCTGCCTAACCTGAATTCCTTGTATCTCCTGTCCAACCGACCCGGTCACTAGTTCTTCGAACGCGCAGAAGGGGCAGACTGACTTGAGACCGGCCAACGCTTTGTAACAAGTTTTTCCTATACATGGACCTATTTTTTCTGCCAAATAAGAGTTTACCTGTATCACCCGTGCATCCGGACCAATAACGGCAGCCCCTCCAGGAAAGCTCTCCAACAGGCTATCAATCGCAAGTCGCATCCATGCTCCATCACCGGAAGCTTCCAATTTGAATCGAATTATTAGGACGCCTTGAGATGGGGGCTCCCCATTCGATCTACAAATTGGAAATATTATATCGGCAATGTGTGCCGACGTCGAGTATTTAAAACCACTGAGATGGCGAGCTATGGACAACTCAGATCACGCGATTACCACACTCACCCAGTTTCCGGTGAAACGCAAGCGGTGCAATCATAAGTTTGGCCGATGAAGCCGTGTTTGACTAATATGACAGCGGATGATAGGATCACTCCTCAATCATTCATTATCGGAGTGCCTGATGCCCGAAACCCAGGTCAAAGGAGTCGTGCTCGCGGGTGGTCTGGGAACGAGACTTTATCCGTTAACCAAGGTCACGAATAAACATCTCCTCCCGGTCTACAATAAGCCCATGATCACTTATCCGATAGAATGCCTGGTCAACGCCGGGATTAAGGATATCCTTGTCGTGACTGGCGGCAATAATCCAGGCGACTTTTTGAAATTACTCGGTAACGGAAAAGAATACGGAGTGGACCATATTAGCTATGCATACCAGGAAGGAGAAGGTGGTATAGCTGATGCCCTCGCTTTGGCCGCGGCTCACGTAGGGGACGGGTCTGTTTGCGTTGTGCTTGGCGACAATATTATAGAAAAAAGCATCAAAATTGCCGTGAATGAATATAAGAGGCAGGGAGGCGGAGCAAAAATTCTCCTGAAGCAGGTGGATGATCCCCAAAGATTCGGGGTGCCTTTGTTGAAAGGCAATTCGGTTATCCGTATAGAAGAAAAACCAAAAAATCCCGCGTCAAATTATGCCGTTATTGGCATTTACTTGTACGATTCCAAAGTCTTTGATTTCATCAGCACTCTATCCCCCTCTCAACGGGGGGAGCTCGAAATAACGGATGTGAATAATCTTTACATTGAACAAGGCGCAATGACCTGGTCCGTGCTCGACGGCTGGTGGTCGGATGCCGGAACCTTTGAATCGCTCCTCAGAGCCAGTAACCTGGTCGCCCAAGGTGGTGCGAACAAAGATTAGTATAATGAAAAGTGAGAAATTCAAGAAACCTGATTCAAAGCTAATACATGGTTTGACCGTTCACCCTCTAAAGGTAATTCCCGATGAACGAGGCAGGGTGATGGAAATCATGAGGAGGGACGATCCGTTCTTCTCCGGATTCGGTCAGGTTTACGTTACTACTGTTTACCCGGGTATTATCAAAGCTTGGCATTTTCACAAAATCCAGGAAGACCGTTTCACCTGTGTACGAGGCATGGTCAAAGCAGTATTCTATGATGAACGAGGCGATTCGCCGACTCGGGGTTATATTAACGAGATCTATGTAGGTGAGCATAATCCGTGTCTGATAATTATTCCCTCGGGAATCTACCATGGATGGAAATGCATCGGGGATTGCGAGGCGTACGTGATCAATATACCTTCCGAGCCGTATAACCGATCCGACCCGGACGAGTATCGTATCGCTCCGCATTCCGGACAAATTCCGTATGATTGGACAACCAGAGACGGATGAGAATATCTTTGACAAACTGATCATGTATTTGATTGTTATGATCAGAGTTCGGCGGGAACTGCACTGAGGAGAAAATGAAGCTTCTGGTGACTGGAGGTTGCGGTTTCATAGGCTCAAACTTCATTATGCATATGTTGGAGACATACCCTGACATAAGCATCATCAATCTGGACCTACTTACATATGCGGGAAACTTGGAAAATCTTCAGGACACCGCGCCCTATGCGGAACGGTATGGGTTCATCCGAGGCGATATTGCCGACCGCGAGCTGGTCTGCAATATAGTTTGCACTAAGCCGGACGCGGTTATAAATTTCGCAGCAGAAAGCCATGTTGACCGTTCGATAATAGATTGTTCCGCATTCCTCAGGACCAATGTAGTCGGAACTCAGGTATTACTGGAAGCATGCCGCGAGTTCGGCGTCAGCCGCTTCGTTCAGATTTCTACTGATGAAGTATACGGTTCCCTGGGACCGGATGGGGCATTTACCGAAGATCATCCTATAGCTCCAAATAGTCCATATGCTGCGTCGAAAGCCGCTGCCGATCTGATTTGTCGCTCATATCACAAGACTTACGGATTGGACGTTTTGATAACCAGATGCTCAAATAATTATGGCCCATTCCAATTTCCCGAAAAGCTAATCCCTCTCATGATTACCAATGCTCTTGAAAATATCGAATTACCTGTCTATGGGGATGGAACAAACGTGAGAGACTGGATACACGTTCAAGACCATTGTCGGGCAATCGATCTAGTACTGCATAAAGGCAGGCCTGGTGAGGTTTATAATATCGGGGCGGAATCGGAGTTCCCGAACCTACGCATTGTTCAACATATTCTGGAAAGACTTGAGAAGCCGCAGTCGCTCATACGATTTGTGCAGGACCGACCGGGTCATGACCGCCGATATGCGATGGATGCGTCTAAATTGAAGAAAGAACTCGCCTGGAACCCCTGCATGTCCTTTGAAGAAGGAATGGACCAGACTATATGCTGGTACTTGGAGCACGAACCCTGGTGGCGCCGAATCAAGACAGGTGAATACCTTACCTATTACAATGAATGGTACGTCAGCCGCCGCGGCTGTTAGTGCGGGGAGGCTTTCCGGGGGAGGGACTTTTTGTCCCGCGTTGTGCGCGGGATCCCTCCTCCGGACCCCCACCCCAAAAACTCCTAAATTGTCAATTTTTGAGCGGGCAGCATCCAGAGACGGTGACTTTGTAACAAGGATCTGAGATTTCCCCTGCTGTCACACATTTTCCTTGCTCCGGATTTACAACCTACTTCATGAACATTCAACGACGCAAAACTCGCAGGCTGGTCATAGGGACAGTCCCTGTTGGGAATGGTGCGCCAATCGCCATTCAGTCCATGACGAACACCGATACGAGGGATCCTGAAGCCACTGTCCGTCAAATCCGGCGACTGGAGCGCGCTGGTTGTGAAATCATACGAGTAGGTGTCCCGAGCATGGACGCCGCAAGGAACCTGAATTCGATTAAAAAGCGAATCCGGATACCTTTGGTTGCAGACATACATTTCGATCACCGCCTGGCCTTGGAGGCCATACGCCAGGGAGCGGACGGCTTGCGATTAAACCCGGGTAATATCGGTTCTCATGCCAAAGTGCGGGAGGTAACTCGAGCCGCTGCCGAACGGGGTGTCCCAATACGAATTGGTGTGAATTCGGGCTCAGTTGAAAAGAAGTTCCTACAGAAATATGGCGGAGCAACTCCCGAAGCAATGGTAGAGAGCGCCTTGGGCCACATAGGTCTTTTGGAAAAAGAGAATTATTACGAAATCAAAATATCGTTAAAGGCATCGGATATTCCTCGCACTGTGGATGCTTACCGCTTGCTGTCTGAACAGGTGGACTATCCATTTCACGTGGGAATAACCGAAGCGGGGACTCTCATTCCCGGCACTGCGAAATCCGCTGTTGGTATAGGGCTTCTCCTGGCCGAAGGAATCGGTGATACCATCCGCGTTTCCCTTACAGCGCCTCCGATTCATGAAATCACAGCCGCATATGCGATACTCAGAGCTTTGGGATTGCGTGCTCGAGGGGTCGAAGTGATCTCTTGCCCTACTTGCTCCCGCACAGAAATTGATATTATTGGACTTGCGACCAAAGTGGAAAGAGCCCTTTCACGGATTCAGCAGCCGCTTAAGGTGGCAGTAATGGGCTGTGTCGTTAACGGCCCCGGAGAAGCCAAAGAAGCGGATATAGGCATAGCCGGCGGTAAAAAACGAGGTTTGCTGTTCAAACGTGGAAAAATTATTGGAACGTACAGCGAGGGAGATTTATTGCCTGCTTTGCTCGGTGAAATCCAAAAAATGATACGAAAAACCGCAGCGACAGCAAGTTCATAATTTGGATCCTCTCATGGGCGAACGCCGAATATCGGAGCCGACGCAAGTTGATCCGCGGGGACATTGATAGCACGAGTAAAAAGTTGGATAATATTATCTGACAGTTGCCGAAGACTATCATTGCGAGCGGAGCTAAGCAATCTCGCAAAGCCTTGGAGATTGCTGGTGGGACCGTCCCGCGCGGAACGCGGGATTGCCGGTCATTCTAATAGACAGGCGAGACGCCCGCCCTACCACACACTCCTCGCAACGACCAATTTGGAGCCCGCGCAACTGAGGCATACCTGCCGCCCAACCTTGAAATCGTAAGGTGACAACTGAGCAGGACACTGTCGGAAAGATGAGATAATCCGAGATGAACCGATTAAATAATGCTATGGAGATTTTCAAAATTCTGCCCAGGACTAATTGCAAGGATTGTAGAGTACCCACTTGCTTTGCTTTTGCCGCGGCTGTTTTCAAAGGGGATAGAAAACTCGCTGACTGCCGGCATGTTGAAAAAACCGTTCTGGAAAAATACAAAATCGGGAACTCTGATTCGAGGACATTGGAACGGGAGGAAATTCAAGCACTTGCATATTTGAAAAAACAAATTTCTGAGACAGATCTGGCTTCGGCCGCAGAAAGATTAGGCGCTTCATTTTCGGGTGATAAACTCGTAATCAAATGTCTCGGCAAAGATTTCCAAATAGATTCCAGAGGTAATGTTACATCGGAAGTTCACGTACACGGATGGATCACAATTCCGCTTCTCAATTATGTCTTATCTTGCTCCGGAAAAGCTGTTTCCGGAAATTGGATTCCCATGCGTGAACTGAAAAATGGAGCCGCCTGGGCCGGTCTTTTCCAGCAGCGATGTGAAAAACCACTGAAGCGGGTAGCGGATACTTACACGGATCTATTTGAGCACATGATCCAGGTTTTTAACGCGAGACCTGCGCCGAATGCATTTGAATCCGATATCGCAGTGATTTTGCACCCTCTTCCCAGGATCCCGATGCTTATTTGTTATTGGAAACCCGACGACGGAATGGAATCCTCGCTGAATGTCTTTTTCGACGATACTGCCGAAGAAAATCTCGTAATAGATTCAATCTACAGAATTACCGCAGGGATGGTCATGATGTTCGAGAAGATCGCCATCACGCACGGCAAGTAAATCCTCACCACCTTTGGCAGAAGGGAAGAAAAGCAAGGATGCTGGGGAACCCGCTAGGCAGGGAAGACAAAAGAAAACTGCGGAGGAACCCGCGTCCTGAAAGAAGCCGGATTCCCCCGCACCCCTTCCGGCAAGAACTTTCATACGATTGGCGATAGATCACAGAATCGTCCAAGTCCCGTGACACAGAATCATCCCGAAATCTCAAGATTCATGTTTCTTGTTGTTTCCCTGCTCTGCTTGGGAGCGAGAGGCAAGCCAGGCCTATTCCGCTTCAGCCTGTAGCCCCGGAGGGGCGGCCCCAACAGTAGTCCCTCCAGGACTTTGGCAGAGCGCCATATGAGCCAAGAGCGGATGTGATCCCAACCCCCTCTTTCGCCACGTTCGAATGTCACGAATTAAGTGTGGCGCCCCAGGAATTTGCGGCAGGATGTCCAGTGACCCGAGCTTTTAGCCAGCCCCGGCGGGGCGGCGTAGAGGAATTTTGATCTGAATGCCTGATAGAGAGAAATACGGTCACGGAAGACACGGCAGGCGTTCCATCCGATTGAAGGATTATGATTATTCCCAACAAGGCGCATACTTTGTCACGATCTGCGCCTACCATAGGGCATGTTTGTTTGGCGAAATTGTAAACGGCCAAATAATTCCGAATGCTCTTGGGTTAATGATTCAACAATGGTGGTCAAAATTATCTGGAAAATTTTCGTCGATGGAAATCGATGCCCATGTAGTAATGCCCAATCATTTTCACGGCATCATCATGATCGATAGGGGTAGGAACAGCCGGTTTCCCGGCCGCTCCCCCCTCCGGTAGGGTCAAGGGATGGCGCCACGAACGGAAGTTCAGGTTTCCATCCCCTGCCACGTCAAACGGAGCGTGCGGATTTCCCGCACCCCGCTTTCCTGTTGGCTTCGCGCCAAGGGTTATGAGACCTATCGCACTGGGCGTGCTTTCGATGCGCAGTAGTACTGGACTCGGTAATCAGCAAACAAGTCGAGTCTGTCGTACAACCACGTCCTACTCC
>JBKQRG010000333.1:0-8081 GCA_052144015.1 Desulfomonilaceae bacterium | reverse complement strand
CCTCTGGCTCGGCCTTCAGCGGCTCGACGACATCGCCGGCGTCTATCAATTCATGGCTCCCTTCGTCGTCCCACATCCTCAAACACCTCCGGTGTCCAGCAACCCCGGTTGTGGGTAAGGATCAGCTCCCGTGGAGGGAGCGGGATCCTCGACCGCGAAAAATCCGGCAAATGAATGTTGGGATACAAAAGAAGAACCCGACCGGAAAGGCTGTGATCAAGCATTTCCGGCCGGTGTGTAGAATGAGGGTTTGCGAAGGATGACCTAGATGTCGTCGAAGTCGAATTCAACCTCACCGTCGCAAAAATCGTCTTCCAAGTCGAGGGAGGATAACAGGTCGGCGGATCGGCCCTCTAGAGGGTCCTCAAAATCAGCGAGTGCATCAGCCAGGGATTCGTCATCCATTCGGCCGATGTAATAATTGATATTATGTGATTGAGGCATGCGAGCTCCTCCCGGAGTTGGTTTGTGCCGGTTGCCTGGCAACTAGAAATAGTAAAGCATAACAAGAAAATAATGTCAATACTTAAAGTAACACTTTAGCAAAGTGATGCAACAATGATTGTGCCCGAGAAGGTCCACACCGTGGAAGATTCCCAGAATCATGTGACTGTTCGGAATTGCTATTGTGAGGACCCTAAACGGAGCAATCTTCTTGTGTTGGGAACAGAGGGGTGCCTCGGATTAATGGTTTTTTGACAAAGAACTCCTTTGGGAATTCTTTGCAGGGGAATAAATGTCTTCGCCCCACATCGGCAGGATGTTTGTCCTACTGCTGATAGTTTCCCCTGGAGAGGATCGATCTAAAAAGTTTTGAGGAAATAGCTCGGGCGTGTTGGGGATTGAACGTCTCGTCCAGTTTTCGGATCTCATCCAAGCTTACAGGTCTTTTGAAGGGGCTATACCACTGGAATTTGATAACAAGAGCGTGTCCTGATTTTGAACCCGGCTCACCGGTGGATCGCGCCACGTCATTAATATCCGAATCATTAGTATGCTTCAGAGCGTCATTGAGATTCGTGATCTCCTCGACATACCAATCCGCAACCCTTGCATGACCTACAGCTCCAATTCTATTGACATAGAAGAGCACTGACAAACCTTTGCGAATATCCGGAGCGCTGGCAGGCTCGGCAAACGCGCTATTATCACGCGGCAGAAACTTGGGATGAATGGCGGATGATGTCTTGCTTCCAAAAAGCGTGTCCTGACGATCGTCTATTTTCGGCAGATCGATAAGTTGTAAAGCTCTTTTCTTTTCCAGGTGTAGCAGGATGGGTCTATCACGACGAGCGTAAATATGTAAGGGGTAAAAGAGATTCTCCAGCTCATGCCATTCCAATACTCTTGCCGGAGGATGAACAATTATATCGCGGCCCAGCCTGGTGATTCTATGCCAAAATCCGAAACTGAATGGGGGCCTGCATTCGGCTCTGACTCTATAGCTGAATCCTTCCGCTTCGTTCTTCAGTTCATAACCGAGTCCCAAGAGAATCTGTCGGAGAAAATCGAATATCTCAGAATGGTGGATGGTTCGGTATAGAAAATGCTTACAGTACCGCAGAGAGGGCCTTCCTTCGATACCGCAATCAGAGGCGATTCCTTCAAACATGAAACCGCAGACCCTGAGGCATTCAGTGATCTCGGGAGCAACCGTTTCCGGGATGCATGCTGTTGCCCTTTTTATCCCTTTAGCCGCCCAATCGGTGATTTGTTGTCTCAAAAAATCTGTAGCCGCTGCCCTGTCCGATGCTTCACTGCCTGTTCCCAGCCCCAATATTCGGACTTGATCGGGTTCTTCATTCTTCCACAGATTAATGAATATTACACGATTGTCGAGTTCCACTAATTCGCAATGTACGTCCGGTGATCCGTCAGACACGCAATTTTCCAGGAGGTCATGTATACTATTATCATGATCGATCCATTGCCGGAGAATTTCAGCAATAGCCGTCAAATCTTTATTCAAAGCATGCCTGAGAATCATTTCTCATGATCCTTGCACTAAAAAACGAAGAGTGCCATAAAAATGGATATACGTGTAACCGCGCAGAGAACTGAAATTGAATTCCGCTGTGTGGCAAACGTTTGTGTCATTGCGACGGGCGCATCGTGGGACAGGCGTTCCGTCTTCAATTTGGGACGCCTGCAATCCCGTGTTCACTGCGGGGCAGTCCCACTACAGCAATCCGTCCCGAACGTCAGAAGATTGCTTCTTTCGCGTCTCAGCCGGGTCGCAACCAAATGGCGCCGAAACCATGCGCTTGATTAATGAATTTCAATTTATGATATTGAAAAAAAATGTTTAATTCAACAGTTAAGATGGGAAATTTTCGGACGGAATATCTTGTCATTGGTTCCAAAGGAATGTTGGGCAGCCATATAGTGAAGTTATTGAAGGAATTGCGAGTCGAATACGCGGAAATGGACATTGAAGACATCGATATTGCGCGGCTATATTCAGTCATGGATGCTGTCGACGAGATTAGGCCGCGAACGATAATCAATTGCGCGGCCATTACGGATGTGGATGGCTGTGAATCTGCGCCTGACCACGCTTTCAGGGTCAATACGAGAGGTCCGGAAAATTTGGCCGAAGCTTGCCTGAGGTTCGGTTGTTTACTTCTGCACATTAGCACAGATTATGTGTTTGACGGGCTAAAGGGATGTTCGTATCGGGAAGACGATCCGATCAGTCCCCTTGGTGTTTATGCTAAATCAAAAGCTGAAGGGGATGCGTGCGTCAGAGAGCTCCTTCCGGAAAATCATTGTATTGTGCGGACGCAATGGCTTTATGGACTTTACGGGCGGAATTTTGTAGAAGCCATACTCGATCAAGCGCGAGAGAAGTCTGTGTTGCGGGTAGTGAACGATCAGCACGGTTCGCCCACCTACGCCCATGATCTCGCGATTGCGATGATAAGACTTTGTAATGTGGAGGCTCGAGGCACAGTTCACGTCACCAACGCGGGGCAGACGACTTGGTATGACTTCGCGTCAGCCATAGTAAGAAAGGCATCTTTGAATCGGGTTGAAGTGTTGCCTATTAGCACCGGAGATCTCAAAAGACCGGCTCCGCGTCCTCTTTATTCGGTGTTGGATAATACCCGCTTTATTAACCTGACCGGCGCTCCACTTAGACCATGGGAAGAGGCGTTGGACGAATATTTAAGTGTGCGATCATCGATATCATAATAATGAACATAAAGTGCTTAAAGTATGAGTACAATACGAATATACGTAGTAGCTCATTGTGCTCTTAGGGCCACCTAAAGGATAATGACAGTTTGGAAACTCCTCAATTAAAGGCGGCCAAGGCATGTCATTGCGATCGGTTTTTGGTAGGATAGGCGTCACCACAAATCCCCCTGTATCCCCCTTTAGAAAAGGGGGAGCGGAATCCCCCCTTAGTAAAGGGGGGTATGGGGGGATTTGACCGGCAATCCCGCTTTCTGCGCGGGACGGTCCCACTAGCAATCTCCCGTCATTCCCGTGGAAACGGGAATCCGGAGGGCGCATCGCCATGAGCCCCTACACCGGGATTGCCACGGACTGACGGCCTCGCAATGACAAATCCACACTCGTGTTAGTGAGGCCTTACTTATATTGAGTTGTTACGTTCCTGCTTGGAACGATACGAGCGACAGCCAACAGCCTGCGGAGAGGATATTGGATTTTGCGGTGAACAATCAATCAACCAACAGACTGATTTGAATTCCACAATCTCAAGCTGATTTGGTACTTGGGATATAAGGTAAAGAACAATGGGAATGACAATAACAGAAAAAATTTTGGCTGCTCACGCCGGCTTGGACATGATCAGACCGGGTCAGCTTATACAGGCGCGCATAGATCTGGCGCTGGCGAATGACATTACACTTCCTTTGGCGTTACCTCCATTTCGCGAGGCCAAAGGAACCAAGGTTTTTGATCCTGAGAAAATAGTGGTGGTGCTGGATCATTTCAACCCTGCCAAAGATATTCAATCTGCCGAAATGCTCGCGGAAGCCAGACGATTCGCTCAGGAGGTCGGTCTGACACATTTTTACGATATAGGTGAAATGGGCATCGAACATGTTCTCCTTCCTGAAAAGGGATTGGTTCTCCCTGGCCAGCTGATAATCGGCGCTGACAGCCACACTTGCACATATGGTGCGCTCTCTGCTTTTTCAACGGGGGTAGGAAGTACCGACTTTGCCGCGGCTATGCTTACCGGAGAGTGCTGGTTCAAGGTTCCGGGAACCATCCGTTTTGAGTTGTTAGGCCAACCCCGGGCTTGGGTGGGGGGGAAGGATTTGATTCTTCACATCATCGGGGAAATTGGTGTGGATGGAGCATTGTATCAAGCCATGGAATTTTCAGGCGAGGGGGTCGGAGCTCTCGCAATGTCCGACAGATTTACCGTTACAAATATGGCAGTGGAGGCCGGAGCAAAGAATGGGATTTTCCCTTTTGACGACATTACGCGAACCTTTGTCGAAGGTAGTACGTCCAAGGAGTACGTCGTTTTTGAATCGGACGACGATGCGGATTACGTCCGGACAACGCGAATAGATCTTGATCGACTCGAGCCGCTCGTAGCTCTCCCATTTTCTCCGGAAAATGTTCGGCCTGTTTCAGAAGTTAAGGGGGTCCGGCTGGACCAAGTGGTAATAGGATCTTGCACAAACGGGCGAATTGATGACTTGCGTATCGCTGCTTCTATACTGCGAGGCCGAAAGGTGGCTCATGGTACAAGATTGATAGTCATTCCAGGTACCCCGTCGATTATGCTCCAAGCTCTAGCCGAAGGGATCGCGCAGGACATCATTCATGCCGGCGGAGCAATCTCTACACCTACCTGCGGGCCATGTTTGGGCGGCCATATGGGCATCCTAGCCCGCGGAGAGCGCGCCGTTTCAACCACAAACCGAAATTTTGTGGGTAGAATGGGTCACCCTGAAAGTGAGGTATTCCTGGCATCGCCTGCGGTCGCGGCTGCTAGCGCAGTGGCCGGAGTCCTGATGGATCCGCGTGATTTATAAAAAAAAATGTTGCAACGTATTTTTTTTCTGGTAAGGTGAAGACTCACAGTAACGCCAATATCAGGCAATCGCGGGAAAAAATGACTTGACTTCCCTCAATTGTTCTGATAATCAACATGGCAATCGGTTTTATTTGTCTATGATTCCAAATGCGGTTCCCCGGTTTTAGGCTGGAGGGGCCTAATAAAAGGAGGATTTGGGTATGGTTAAAAAGATGCTTGTTGTGCTTAGCGCTGTGGCTCTGGCCATAACTATGGTCGGTGTAGGTTGCGCGTTTAATCCCTGTATGGGGGGCATGGCTGTTTCCGGCGACATGATTATGATTCCAATGAAGGTGAAGAGCAGCTACACCAGGGTATCCTCCGGTACTGCCGGTGGAGATAGCACCTTATTAATGGATGGCTGCGAGCAGTACAACGGCGGCTTCCGTCCCTGGCTCGGATGGAAAGGGACCACATGCGCGATGAAAGTTCAGATCGTTCCGCCCAAATGCGTTGCTCCTGCTTTTGGCGGCCCTGTGGCTTGGGGCGCTCCCCCCAGCTTGGCGCCAGGCGGCAAACTGATTAGCAACATCGAATCATGCAAAATTGATTCTCCGGGCTGCGATCCGTGTGTAACCAATGGCCTGCAGTATGAAATGATCAAGAAGCAGGTAGTAAAATAATCTTACACTGCTGAAAACCATACACCCTAAGAAAGGATCGGGTACCCCGGTCCTTTTTTATTTTTCGTTACCATTGGAGCAACTAAACTCGAAAAGTTCAGATCCAATTCTAGTGGAATATTAATGTAAACGCAACGGAGGCTCGCGTTGTCAACCGTTCCATATGTTTTGGTACTTGATTTTGGATCACAATATACACAACTTATTGCTCGTCGAATTCGCGAAGCACGCGTCTATTGCGAGATTCATCCTTTTAATAGAGGAATGGAGCTTATCGAGCGGAACAGGCCCGCCGCTATCGTTCTGTCCGGAGGTCCAGCTAGTATTTACGATCCTGGGGCTCCGCAACTCGATCCAAAGATACTTCAAGTAGGAGTGCCGGTGTTGGGCATATGCTACGGGTTACAAGCCATAGCATATACGCTTGGAGGGAAAGTTGAACCCGCACAGGAACGGGAGTACGGGCGCGCGGCATTAACCCAAATCAGCAAGGAATCAGTGCTTCTTCGAGGTATATCTGTTGGGGCCCAGGTCTGGATGAGTCATGGCGATAAAGTGGTTCAACTTCCCCCTAGTTTCAAGGCCTCGGCAGGTACTGTGGATACATTCGCCGCTGCGATCGAGAGCGATGATCATGTTATCAGTGGCGTGCAATTTCATCCGGAGGTGGTTCATACACACCACGGAAGCAGGATAATAGCCAATTTCCTTTATTCCATTGCAAAGCTCAAAGATGATTGGACCATGGCTTCTTTTATTGAAGCATCCATTACGGAGTTGAGACATCGAATCGGAGATTCCCATGTGCTGGCTGCTTTGTCCGGAGGCGTCGATTCGTCTGTAATGGCAGCGCTTCTTCATCGGGCCATCGGCGATCAGCTGCACCCAATTTTCGTGGATAACGGACTCCTTCGAAAGAATGAAGCTACCGAAGTCATTTCCACATTTCAGGACCAACTGGGTATTCGATTACATCGAGTAAACGCTGTCGATCGCTTTCTGGACAGACTTCAGGGAGTAACCGATCCGGAAGAGAAAAGAAAAATCATTGGCGAGATATTCATAAGAGTTTTCGAGCAAGAAGCGGATCAATTCCCGAATGTAAAATTTCTCGCGCAGGGAACCTTGTATCCTGACGTCATAGAAAGCGTATCTTTTAAAGGAGGTCCTTCTGCAACGATAAAAAGTCATCACAATGTCGGTGGCCTGCCTGAAAAAATGCACTTGGAATTGATAGAACCGCTCAGAGAGTTATTTAAGGATGAAGTGAGGACACTTGGGACGCAACTCGGGATTCCGGATTCGATCATCTGGCGGCATCCCTTCCCTGGACCTGGCCTCGCTGTTCGTATTCTCGGTGAAGTGACTCGTGAGAGGGTTGCTTTGCTTCAAGAGGCAGACGCGATTGCAATGGAAGAGATCCGCAAGGCGGGTTTGTATCGGGATATTTGGCAAGCGTTCCTTGTTTTACTGCCGATCAGGACCGTTGGTGTAATGGGAGATGAGCGAACTTATGAGTATGTAGCGGCACTAAGGGCAGTTGAGGCAACTGACGGCATGACTGCTGATTGGTTTAGGATTCCGCCGGACGTTCTTACTGTAATTTCAAATCGGATTATAAATGAGGTCCGCGGCATCAATCGTGTGGTCTACGATATATCTTCCAAGCCTCCGAGCACTATAGAATGGGAATAGAACTTTCTGGACGAAATCTGCGGAATTTGATCAGCTGACGGGTTAGTCTTCTCAAAGTCGAGCCGAATAGAAAAGTTTTCGTTTGCTGGCATTCTCGTGGAAACGAGCTAATGTCGGCGTCCCCACCTCTTTATAAATGTCTTTAGTTCCTCCATCTTTTCAGGAGGAAATTCCTCAAGAACTTTTTTGAGTTCATCATATTGAGGATCGTCTCGAAGGGATCGCTGCCTGCATATATTCTTGATTGGATACGGATCCGTGCTTCTCATTCATATTCTCCCTATATCAAGTTTTGTTCCGGAACCGTTAAAATATGCAACCGCTATTAGTCCAGATTATGTATCTTGTCAATGGCAAAAGAAGCTGACAAGAAGATTACGTTGAGTTTAGCTAATATCATTATTATAGAGACATGCCATTATTTCATAATGCAAACAATATTCTATAATCGCAACATAGTAAGATCACTAGCATCTCTTAACTAAAATAACTATTTATAAACTACTGGACGGTTTTTTGCACAATATTAGATCGATATCTAACTATCCACTGTATTGCGTTTTATTAGTCATGTTGTTTATTAATTAATTTCTGTAACATTTTTATTTGACAGGGGATATTATATCTGATAATTCATATCGCGAGAAATTGATTCGGGGTTGTGGATGTTTTCTATCTTATCAGGACGCACCAACTAT
>JBKQRG010000332.1:0-35973 GCA_052144015.1 Desulfomonilaceae bacterium | reverse complement strand
AAGATCCCGGTACGTCGTTCGCCGCTCCGGCTATGCAAGGAGCCACACCTCAGTCACCTGCCTCGTCAGGAGAGGTTGCGGGTAAATACCACCACGGGCCTTCTCTGAAAGCAATCATGGAAAAACTCGGCATAACCGACGAACAGAAGACGAAAATACGGGCACTTCGCGTCGGATTCCTGGACCGAACACGCAAGACCCGTATGGACCTGAGGACAATCAAGGACGAAAAGAAAACCATGCTTCTCTCCGGGAAAATTGACCAGCAGAAATTGGCTCAAGCAGACGATCAAGTTGTCAAGCTGGTGAGCGATCTCCTAAAGGAAAAACTCAAGTTGCGTAGAGATCGTCTCGCTCTATTGACTCCAGAACAGATAGGACGCATCGCCGACTGGCAGGCAGAAAAGGCGTTTCGCTCAAAGGCTCGGCGGATGCACAGATGGGCGATGCACCGTCAAGGCTGGTAAGGCCATTTTGATGGTCCACTGCGCCAGCATGTCGTTCGGTGTGTCACGATATCACCCCCGATCAGCGCAGTCCTGCTTCTCGGGGATCCAAATAGCGACTCACGTTCTCAGATGCACCAGCTAGTGCCCTGTCCCTGAAATACCCAAGCACACACGATAGCTTTCAGGGCCGGAACTACGCCAGATATCTGCCTAGTTAGTTGCGGGACAGAGCACTAGCGAGATCCCTACCGAGGCAGGCATAAGTGGCAGGGGATAGCCGGAGAGTTGCTCAAATCGCCTCATATTCTTTTTGGGGCGCAAGCCTGCTCCTGGAGGTGATTCGGACACTTAGTTTCCTGTGGCTTGTCAACATCCTCTCACTAGAATATCTTCACGCTCAATTGTTCCGTTTTGGATATTCGGGCTAGACGTTTTATGATTCGGAAGGATAGACAATGACGGACGACCCCAAATCCCAATTTCTTGGCAACGACCAGCGCTTTCTGCGTTTTTATATAAAGGAAGCAAAAGTCGGGAAAACACAGGCTGCTCAAGAGGTCGGGCTCACTGTAGAAGAGGTGTGCTGGATATGGGAGGAGGAGGTGGCGCAGGAGTTACAGGATCTCACTGCACTGAAGGAAAGACTTAGCCTTATTCTAAATGAACATGACCCTACACCAGAAAGTCGTCCGAGATTCAATGGACCAAAAAAGGTAGCTAGCATCCGGGTGAATAAAGCTCTGTACGAAGCCGCTCTAGAAAAGGCACGTAAGGAAAAATCCTTAACACACCGCTCCTTCAGTTCCTTGTTGGATCTTCTGCTTTGGGACTATCTTGATCGGGACATGAAATTCATCGAAGCATCCGACGTGCAAGATCAACTGTAATGATGAGCGAAAAAGCAGACTTTCTTTGGAGATACGGTCGAATCATAGGTGACCGAACGACAGAAGACGGGTTGCTGCATTTTGAACGTTACCAACTATTTGATAATATATATTATTTGGTGCTTCAATCCGACGTGATCTCAAGACAGAAAACGAGAGAGGGCAGAAATGAGGAGAATGGTCATCTCTTTGGTTGCTGCGTTCATAATGGCTGGACTGTCTCTCACCACCAGTTGGGCCGAATCAGCTTCGGATTGGTTCAATAGGGGGAAGGAAGCTTATGAGGCTTCCCAATATGAAACAGCAGCAGATTATTATTCTAAGGCCATTGAACTTGATCCTAAGCTGTTGAAGGGCTACTTTAACAGGGGTCTTTCTTTGTTTCGTCTAAAAAAATGGTCTGATGCAAGAGCGGATTTTCGCGTCGTCTGCACGGCAGATTCATCGGATCAGGAGGCATTTTCTTATATCGGTCTCACCTACTTGAAAGAAGGCAAAAATAATGAGGCGTTGGCTGAATTTCAAAAAGCAGCGGCTATAGAGGAGCGGCCAGATTATTTTTTGAATTCAGCTTCCGCTCTTTTCAATGAGGGAAAATATCATGCCACCATTCAATTCTGCGATACTGCACTAAGGTTAAGTCCCGACCCGGAAACAGAGGGTAAGATCCAGGAACTCAAAAGTCGTGCAGAAATGAAGAAACGAGAAGCACTGGAGAAATCTGTATCAGATATTCGACGAAGGAACAAAGCTGAACAGCGACCATCAGAATCAGCAACTTCAAGCAAAATTGGCCGACCTGAACCTGATGACAGACTGGTAAATTGTTGTCTCAAGAATAGCATCTGCCTCCAAGCCCGACAATCCGAATGCAATGCAAAAGGAGGCAGAATAGTTCAAAGATGCAATGAGTGCATTGGGGAACGTAAGAGAACCCGACCCCCACGTTCAACAAGATGACTCTTCTCCGGTAGTCTGATTGCCAAACCGAAGTTGGAATGGACGAACTGAGGTTCACTAAAATCATCAGTGAAATTTAACAGCTGGTCGACGAACTGGAAGCGATGTTCCCAGGCCGACCGATCTTTGGGTGGGCAACCCGCTCCAATATCATCTCTTACTGTTCCGCAGGATTCAGACAAGCGATGTCCAGGGCAGGGGGTGCGCCCTCTTAGCAAGCCGAGACAAGTGTTGCAGGTCACGAAAATCAATCAACTGGAATTAGGAAACTCCAGACGCTGACACCGAGGACGGTGAGGTCTGTATACCGAATTTCTCGATTGATTCAGTTTTTCTTTTGCTCCCGGTGCGCCGAAGAATATTCATCTGTCCATAAGTTCGAGCCGTTGATCGGCAAACAAGGCAGGACCTCGTCTTGCCGTTCGTAAGGTCTGGCAAACTACCGTCGGTTATGAACATGAAGTGTACTCGTCCCGCGCAAGTACCACTAGGATTCGGAAGGTATTTTTGTTTGAATTCAGTGGGTTTTCATCATCACCCCACATATCCTCACATTTTCCTTTTCGAAAAAACCCTCCTGTAAGGCAATTTCCATCGTCTTTAGTGTAGTAAACTACGTCCAAAATGGCCCACACAGAACTCCTCCATTTAAGGGAGTTTCTTCTAGAGGAAGACTGATGCCGAGGCTGGTCACAGGTAAAATGCCTGGAACCGCAACTAAATAGAGTGCATGAATTTATGGTTCAATTCTCGCGGCAAGTGATGCTCGCTGGCAGAAGCGCAGATATCGGCAAGGGTTACTGAATCCAAATACTCCACCAAGAGATTCTGGGTTTCTTTCCAGATATGCCAGGTTACGCATACCGGGAACACTTCACATTGCTTTTTTTCTCGTTCAGGCATGCAACAGGCACAATGGGTCCCTGAGTGGCAGTGACTATATCCAACACGGTGATTTCGGATGGGTCCTTGGACAGCGCATAACCCCCTCGCGGCCCTCTCTTGCTCTTGAGCAACCCGGCCTTCAGAAGCTTGTGGAAAATCTGTTCCAGATACCGCTGAGATAGTTTCTGACGTTTGCAGATGTCCTTAACTTGGGTGGGCTGAACGGTGCCGTGATAGGCAAGGTCAGCCAATGCTCGCACGCCGTATCTGCTTGATGTGGGAATACGCATGGTTACGTCCATCTTGATCTTAATGATACATAAGCCACTATGCGGAACCCTAGTCTTGTTGTCAGGAACTAACGGATCTCCCCCAATGCCCGGCAATCTGCCCCTGATCTTGCCTGTCGTAAACGCTAGCAAAATGCCGCTTCCGTTGACGACACACACCAGAATCAATTTTGAGCCAGACCGCCTTAAATTTAGTTGTCCTACGGGAGGTCTGAAACTATATTCCACCTTCAGCAAGGGCATGCGGAGTCACTTCGTTCACGGGACTAGATCTTTGCTCTGCCGCTCCCTTGGTTTACGGCCTTCAAAATAAGTTGCGCAGAGAGAGGAGGTATCGGCGATGAAGGAACGAATAGTGAGAAATCTCCATTATCGGGTGGGGATCACTATAGTAGTCTTTTTGCTGGTGCAGGCGGTCACGGGCCTGTTGCTCGGACTGGGAACGCTCGCCTCGGTCGCCGAGTCCAGATGGTTCCAGATTCTAGGAACTATGCATACCAATTGGGAGCCCTTGGGGAGTTTGTATCGAATCATCCTGGGCCTGGGCACCGCTGTCCAGTGTATCTTAGGTATCATTATTATCATGTTGAGTCGGCACCGTTACAAAAAGAAGTAAGTTTGCTGGCAGCGCTGCCTATCAAGGTGGCTCACGGGTGCATTTTTAAAGGATGCGGCTTTACACTGGTGAAAGGAGAGAGGAGAGCCGCTCGGACTCTCCTCAAACACTTGGCACAAGGCATCAGTAAATGACGACTCTTCTGGGGCATATCCAGCGCCAGCCGTTCCACCAGCATCGGGGGTACGGAGGGTAAGAGTAAGACCATCCATATCTATAATACGGACGCCAGTACCCTCGCCGGTAGGGTCCGCGCCAGTAACCTCCATGTCTCCAACCCACAGTGGTTACGGACGCCTGAACCTCAGATTTTTCGGGCGACACCACAGTGTCTGTGTAACCTCTTGCCGAAGATTGGTCGTAGGAAGCGGTCCCGGATGTTTGTTGAGCATAACTGGAACCAGCAAAGACTGCCACCATGAACAATGACATTAAGCTGACGACCACGAATATCCTGCCTGGTCTCATGTGAACTCTCCTTCCACAATGCGATTGAATTCTAGTGAGGTCTAAACCCCTAGCCTTGTGCTAATTGGACGGATGTTGGGGACGAATGTTAAATTCCCATATCAGCGAAATCTGTCGTGTAGGCGAAGGACCACTCCAGCCACATGCTCCCGTCGTTTTCGAGGGCACAAGGCGTCAGTAAATGACGACTCCTCTGGGGCCGCACATCTATCGCCTGCCGTTCCAGCAGCATCCGGGGTACGGAGGGAAAAAGTGAGAAGAGCCATACCTGTAATACGGATGCCAATACCCTTGCCAGTGGGGTTGGTGCCAGTAATACCTATGTCTCCACCCCGCAGTCGTCACGGACGCCTGAAGTCCGGATTTTTCAGGAGTGACCGCGGTGTCTGTGTATTCTCCTGGCGAAGGTTGTGTGCAGGAAGCGGTCCCGGCTGCTTGTTGAGCATGACTTGAGCCAGCAAAGACTGCCACCATGAAAAATGACATTAAGCTGATGAACACGAATGTCCTGCCGGGTCTCATGTAACCTCTCCTTCCACAATGCGATTAAATTCGAGCAAGCTTTGCGCTTCCAGTTTTATTCGACGCATCTTGCGGAGGGATGTTAAATTCCCATATCGGCGAAACCTATTGGTGGGTGAAGGAGGACAACTCACCTGAAGCAAACCTCACAGATAGATCCAAACAGCGACTCACGTTCTCAGATGCACCTGGCAGTGAGATCTCAATCGAGGCAGAATGTGAGGTAAGGCTCAATCGGACAGTTGCTCAAATCGCCTCATGTTCGTTATAGGCGCAAGCCTGCTCCTGGAGCTGATTCTGACACTTAATTACGCTTCCAGGGCATTTAATTGACTTGTGCCGTGCCAACTGCTATCCGAGAAAATGCGCCTTTTTGCGACTTGATGAAGAGTTCAGTTTGCTCCTCTGAAGAAGGAGTTGTCGGCTTTCTTGATGATTGCGGTGCCGTTAATTGGCATCGGGTGTGACACTGATGCATCGGAGTTACGATGCTGGGTCTTATCTGCTAAGATGTGGACGGGCGGAGGAAATTTATAAAGGGGGCGTCATCTGCGGTTCTCGGACTGGCTACGGCTCCCTTTTGGAATGCTAATCTTTCCTTTGCAGACACAGAAAAGGCAGGTACGCCTCAGTACCGGACCCTTGGAAACACCGGATTAAAGGTGACAGCGGTCAGCATGGGAGTCATGAACTGCACCGATCCTGCTGTGCTACGTCGGGCCTTCGATCTCGGCATCAATTTTTTCGATACTGCACATGGCTATATGGGAGGCAGGAACGAAGAAATGGTGGGCAAGGTATTTCGGGGCAAGCGAGACAATGTGCACATACAGACAAAGATTCACTTCCATGCTACGGAAAAGGAAAACAGGCAGTCTGTTGAGACAAGTCTTCGGAGACTCCAAACCGACCATGTGGATGTGCTGTTGGCTCACTCACTCACGAAAGCTGATGAAGTTTCCAATCCTATTGGAGGGGTCATCCTTTGGAGGGGTGGAGGGGTCAAGTCTCGTCTTGAGGGGTGGAGGGGTCAAGTCTCGTCTTGGCTCATTCCAAGAGAGGCTTCTTGTCTCCAAAATAGTCCTCGGCCCCGGCTCAGGTTGCCATCCCATCATCTGGTGTTTGATGGAGGTCCCGCATAACAGCCATCTCCCTCCGAAATAGGACCCCGCACAAACATACTCTCGTGTCCACCGCCTGCGTCTCAGCCTCTGTAGTTCGGACATCTTGTGCTTATCAAGTCCCCCTGTTTTTCTGAGCGCTGTATCCGTTGTTGCCCGTGGACATATGAAGAATGCCGTGAGAATTCTTGACAGTCACTATTTGGACACCAAGGGGTCAGAACAAGAAAATCAGGATGCCGCCAACCAAGCATAACATCCTGATTCTCTTCTTAAATCCTTGGTGGAGATGAAGGGATTTGAACCCTCGACCCCCGCGTTGCGAACGCGAGTAAGACTTCAGAATCAATCGCACTTTGACAGAAAACTCCAGTCATTTCAATTTGTCTTAGTTCAATCCAATCCCTTCGAATCCGTTTCAGTCCGGAAAAATGTGAACATTTGTGAACAGGCTCGCGCGCCCCGAAGATCTGCCATTATCCTCACCGAACCCAGTCATAAATCGAGAAGAGGAATCAGGTTGGCAACCGCATTCTCCCTTCGCGTATCCTGTCCCCATCCATCCAAATGCAAAAGGCCGACAAGAAGCATCATCTTCCTGTGTAAAACGATTCCGTTTCATCCTGACCTCCCTTTCTAGTCCAGGTCTTATTCTATGCTAACTCTGAACCTGGACCAGTTTTTGAGGGCAGGTCAAGCGTGGCCTGTGTAGCGGTCCGACAAAAGATTTTGCTGACGTAAGTCTCCCGAATCCCCCCGACTTGATGTCCGTGTGCTTAACGGCCATGGTGGAGCGCTAAGAAAGCGGTTCGGGTCGAGTGTCTCAGAGGGTTATTTTTGAGTCCCCTAATGACCTCGCGTTGACGCTATACACACTTGTCTATGCATAGACGCAGTGCACACCATTTCACGAAAACCCAAGTCAAGCTTTTTTTAGGGCTTTTCGCAAGCCGATAGGGTTCCTTGCTGCGATTGCCTTTGCCCTTCTGCTCCCCCTCACGTGAAGGTCCCGGCTCAAAAACCTTGACGTCTTTGGAAGAACCGCCTGATACTGGCCTAGTCGTGTATGGATCGTAAGGATTTGGAGTGACCATCAAGCGGAGCGACATGGCGAATCATAGGTGGAGAGGTTGAAGATGTGTAAGGCCGGAATCACCGAATTTGCGAAAGGTTACACCCGAATTCCGGGCATGCTACCCGTTTGCCAGATATTAGGCGCTTCGCATTTTGATTCGGACTCGATCTTTGTTACGCAATGACAGGAGAAACGGCATGTCAACAAGCAGGTCTATGGTAGTTACGAAACCGGGTCGGATGGAGATGCGGGAGTTCCAACTGCCTTCAACAGGTCCTGACGATGGTCTCCTGAAGGTTGAACTTGTGGGGGTATGTGGTTCTGATCCCGGAATATTTCTCGGGAAAGTCTCACGGGGACCGCGGCCTTATCCCCTGATTCTCGGACATGAAATCGTGGGTCGCATCCACCAAATGGGACCAGAAGCTCAAAAGCGGTACGGGGTCCGAGAAGGCGATCGGGTGATCATCGAGTACGCATTTGGATGCGGCACCTGTCGGGCCTGTATGGCCGGGAAATACACACTCTGTGAAAAAATGTACTGCTACGGCTCGATGATTTCGTGCCAGGATCCGCCTCACCTCTTTGGAGCGTATTCCGAATACCTGTACATTCACCCCAGAGCGATGGTCCATAAAATCGGGGATGATGTAACACCCGAACTTGGTGTTCTCGTTGGAGCGGTGCTGGGAAATGCCGTCAGATGGATAAGCCGGCTCGGCAACGCTTCCGTCGGTAGAAGCGTGGCAATCGTGGGCCCTGGGCCTATGGGATTGGCAGCTGTGGTGGCTGCCAAAGAGTGCGGAGCTGAGCCCATCATAGTTATGGGATTGGAAAGGGACAAGCCCAGGCTGGACATGGCACAGCGCTTTGGAGCAGACGTCGTTGTGAACGTCGATCGAGCCGACGCTGAAGAGGCTGTGAGTCGAGCCACCGGCGGAACTATGGCGGACCTGGTAATGGATGTATCGGGACATCCATCCGGAGCGGCTTTGGGGCTTTCACTCGCGGGCGTCGGAGCCACAGTGGTCTTGCCGGGATTGTATGGCGCGTCCACAGCTGTTCCTCTGCTCCTGGACCGAGTCGTAGTCAAGGAGCTTAAATTACTGGGGGTGTTCTCTCAAAATTTTGAATCCGTTGAAGCGGCTATAAAAGTGATTCGTCGCCATAAGTATCCTTTGGAAGATATGATAACCCACAGTTTTGCGCTTAGTGACGCAGAGAAGGCGGTAAGGATGGTTGGAGGCGAGTACGAAGGGGAGGTGCCGCTCAAAGTCGTCATCAATCCCTGGAAGTGACGCGATATAGACTATTTCATTTGGTTCAGCACCTGATGGCCAAGGCATACAAATCGCACAGCCACCCGTCGCCACTTCCAAAAGCTAGCGACCTAAACCAAGTATCTGTGCCGCCTCTGAGGGAGTGGCTACTTCCCTCCCCATAAGTTCTGCTATTCGGACGGTCTTTTGGACCAGCTGCGAGTTGCTGGTCGCCAAAGTCGCTTTGGAAATGTAGACGTTGTCCTCGAATCCAGTCCGGGCATGCCCGCCCATGATAATTGATGTGGTCACCATCGGGAACTGAGCGGCTCCAATCCCTAGGGCGTACCAAATGGCATCATCCGGCAAACAAGAATGCATGTGAACCAAATTCTGCACTGTGGCCTCGATCCCCCACGGTATCCCCATACAAAGCTGAAACACCGGTCGGTCTCCGATCAGCCCTTGGCGAATGAGGTGGTTGGCGATCCTGAAGTGACCCAGGTCAAATATCTCCATTTCCATCTTGACCCCCGCCTGAGCGATCATCCTCGCCATTGCTTCGACGTGCGACACGAGGTTAACAAAAACCCTAGGTCCGAAGTTCATGCTCCCGACATCCAATGAACACAACTCTGGCGCCAGTCTGATGACGTGGTCGACCCTCTCCTCAGGAGTCTTAAGACCCGAGGTGTCCCAGCCGTTCTCGTACACCAATCGCGCACCTGTTCCCGTGGTGAGGTTGATCAGGATATCCGAGTTGTCACGGATCCGCGCAACCACTTCTCGGTACAATTCGAAATCCATCGAAACCTGCCCTGTCTCAGGATCACGGACGTGAATGTGGCAAACGGCAGCTCCTGCCTTAGCACTTTCAATTGCGCTTTCAGCGATTTCCTTCGGAGTGATGGGAACGTGCGGGTTCTGCGAGCGGTCTGTTGCATTCCCAATGATCGCTACCGTAATGATCAACTTTTCCATTTCAGGCTCCTTGTGACACCCTCACGAAAATCGCGCCACAGCCCCTCGGACTCCATTTTCGCTGTAGCGCTTGGCCTGCCCCCGAATTATGTACCACTTGTTAAGTTAGAGGTATAGTATCTTTTTCCTCCTGGAAGAGGGAGGGTGCCTCCCCTGTCAGTGTGGACGATCCATGTCGTGAGTATGGCCTCAGGAGCAGGTGGGTGATAGTTCAATGAGCTGTGGGGCCTGAAAGATTGTATTGCTTGCGCAACCGTTTGACGATTACCTTGGCCTCCTTGAGCGTAAGACAGAGATGAATTCATCGAGAGCTAGCGTTGCACAGTAAGCCTCTTGTGGACCTGCCGCATAACGGATAAGTACATTTTGATCTATTACGAGAGGGGCTGTGAGAGCTAATAATCTGCCTGAACTCAAATTGGAGAGTAGATTCTTTGAGGAGGTAAATCGATTCATACGGAATAATGCGGTCGTCAATCATCGCGTCATAGAGGTAGCGATAGAACTCAACTGAGAAAAGACCGTCTCCAATTCGTCCTTACTGCCTATTTGGCCCTTTCGGAAAAGGACTAGCCCCTGTTCCTCTAACTCCAGCCCCTTCATATCCAGGGCCTGGGTCAGCAGAGCCATCCTGCGCGATGGCGTCAAATAATCGATGACCTCCCTCTCGTCCTTGCCCTTAACCATAAAGGCGCGGTCAAATTCTGGATCATCAATGCTGATGTCCTGCATCCCAACGGCTTTTCCCAGCTTGCTCCGCCCAGTCTCTCTGTATACCCGCAGTCCGCGAGGCAGTCCCGGAAGGCTTATCTCCATTCGGGTAAAAATTTTGATATCGTCTCCGGTGGAAAGCTGGACCGATCCAATTCTCCTGGGTGTGCCTTCTATCGCAATACATTCCATAACAAATGGCAAGCCCTGGTTCTGTCCCTGAAATTTCATCATGGCCTCATGTTCTCCGCCGCTTTTCCGGTGCGATTCGTTAAGGCCTTTGAGTTGAGCAAATTCTCTCCAGATTTGGTTAAGTCTCTTTCGGGCACTCGCCCGTCTCTGTATGTACATCCAAATAAGACAACAGGCTGCGGCAAGAACTAGAATGAATAAGGTATCCTGCAGATCCATCTTCCTGCAATCCCTCTCGCTATGAATATTCGATTCGATCAAGCCGTTTGCGATCTCAGGAACTCTGACAGCAGTGGGCTTTCACAAGATTAGCATTAAGAGGTTGTCCTTCTGTCTACCCTGGCCAATCTCCTACGCTACGAACGGCACAATCTGACTGCGCCCTAGGGGGGTGTCAGGGTCGGGTTCACTCATTGCCGCTTCTTTGATAGCGCATTGGCAGGAACCGTATCAGGTCCCACCGGCGTCATCTGGCTAGGATCGCTTGCGTCTATCTCTCATCCCTCTCCCACTGAGCGCTCAGCATATCGGCCAAAATTATGCAGCTTTCTTGCCCACCCCGTTATGTCTAAGCCACAATACGGTCTTGGCACTGTCCCCGTGTCAACAAAACGGACCCTGGGTGGCCTCTTCGCGGGCCACCCTCAGCCCATCATTTGTCGAAATACTTTTGGATCTCTTTCGCGTCGGTCACATTGTTTGCCAACGCCAACATGAGAAGAATTCGGGCCTTTTGAGGACTCAAATCGTCTCCGAAGATCGCGCCCGCTTCTTGAAGGGTCTTGCCTCCTCCTACGAAACCATATACAGGCAGCACTCGTCCATTGAGGACTCGAGTGGACACCACGACCGTCACTCCCTTGCCGAGGGCTTCCTTGATCGCCTCGTACATGGGCTTATTAACGTTCCCCCAACCCAGAGCCTGGATCACGATACCTTTGGCGCCCCTATCCACAGCGGCCTTCACCATACCTCCATCGGCGCCACCGTATATGGGAACAATTTCCACATAGGGAAGACTCGCTGCGGTCAAGGGTACGTACTGCCTTCTCAGGGGAGCGCTGTAAAAGACGACCCTATCGTTATCAACGATTCCTATAAACCCGAAATCACCGGACTTGAACGTCTCCACGCTGGATGTATGAGTTTTAGTAACAGATCGGGCGGGATTGATTTGATTGTTCAGCATGATCATGGAGCCCTTGTCCTTCGACTCAGGCGTCACGCAGACGCGAACAGCATTGAGCAGGTTCCTCGGTCCGTCAAAATCCGGCTCAGACGCGTTTCGCTGAGCCCCGATGAGGACTATAGGTTTGTTGCTCTTAACTGTAAGATCCAGGAAATAAGCCGACTCTTCGAGCGTGTCGGTTCCATGGGAAACGATGACACCGACAACTTCCGGCCTGTCCAAAGCCGTCACCACTGACTTTTGTAAACGGATCCACAGCTCGGGGTCCATGTAGTCGGAAGGAACATTGGCGAGGTTTTCAACCTCCACTGTCGCATAGTTCTTGATCTCGGGGACAGTAGCCAGAAGATCTTCCCCCGAGATGGCAGGGACAGGGGCCTTTTTTACCGGGTCGATTTTCATCGCTATTGTGCCGCCCGTCGCTATGAGCCTGACAACAGGCTGTTGACTCAGCCCAAGAGTTGCACAGCACCATGTGACCAACAGAACCGCCAGGAAACAATAACTGATCTTGCGCATAGCCAATTCCCCCTTTGCAATATGACACGTTCTTGACCGAGATTTTGCCGCGGCTTGCCAATTCTAACACGTTTGCCCCAGAATCCAGTATCGACGGGGTCAGGTCTTGAAATGACAGTTCTCACTCTTTCGCTGTTCTCGAAATCACTTTACTGACAGTACTGTAGTGAATTTTCAGGTGATCCCCGATCTCCTTGAGAGTGTAACGGTATTTCACGTGTGCTTCGCAAATACACCGATCTCTGCTGGTTTTTGAGTCACTCATTTGGAAGAGCTTTTCGAGAGTTGGCCTGCCGACGTAACGCTGTTGTCGCGAGATCTCTCTGAGCTGCTGTTTGTCCGCAATCAAGTCTTTGAACTTTTCGACAAAACCTTCTCCACCCAAGATTACTTGCCCCTGAAGCGCTTCCCAAGGTGATGCTGGATGCCCAACTTCTTGCACGAACCGTCGATATCTCGCCTGGGCTATATTGAGCTTGGGGCCAAACAAACTGAGTATCCAGTCTACCGAAAGCCAAGACGGCGCCGATTTCAATCCAGCAGTAGCTTGGTAGCTGCTCCATGACCACTGCCCTGCCTTTTCGACAATCCCAGCCCGCACCGGGTTGAGAACGACATACCGGCAGATTTCGAGAAGGTAATTGTCTTTGTCAACAAGGATCGCTTTGAAACGGCCTTGAAAGATATGACCACATCTTTTGTACCTCTGGTTGCATTTCTGAGTAAAGGCGCCGTTTAGTTGCCGCATACCAATGGAGAGGTTGGCATCAGGAGTTTCGATCAAAAAGTGATAGTGATTGTCCATAAGGCAATAAGCATGACAGAGCCAGTTGTGTCGTTTCACTACAGCGGCCAGACGGAAAGGAAGTTCTCGCGATCTTGATCGTCCTGAAAAATCTTCGCTCGTGCATTTCCCCTGGAGGTAACATGATAGACGGCTCCAGGATACATGATGCGTAACGGTCTGCTCATAATCCCAGAGTAACAGAGAATATCTGTCATTTCAAGACCTGACCCTCGACCTCAGAAGATTGGCTCCCTCACTAGAAGATCAGTGGCAAGTCTTCGTGAAGCTCAATTTGTGCGAGTTGTCTAAAAAAGGCACCCCAAGCTCCGCATAAAAAAGAGACAGCAAGAAAGAATAGTTTGATTTTGTGACGGAAGCGACTTCCAGTTATTGAAAGTGATACCGATCCGAGTCTGATCACTTCCGTTATGGTGACGCCGCTATTCATCATCCACTTTTCCTCTCATTGCCTTTACTCGTCCTCGTTTGGCTTTGCTTTCCAAACGCCTTTCTTGCGACCCGTGCGTTGGCTTCGTCTCGTGCCGTCGTTTACGGGAAACCATTACGCGCCTGATGAGATCACGAAGCCTATCGAGTGCATCTTCTCTATTCTTCAGTTGGGTGCGATACCGTTGCGCCTTGATGATGACGACGCCTTCTTCCGAAATACGATGATCCTTTAGCGTCAATAGCCTTTCTTTGTAAACATCAGGTAATGATGAAGCCTTGATATCAAACCGCAGATGGACAGCGGTGGATACTTTGTTCACATTCTGGCCACCAGCCCCCTGAGCACGAACGGCTTGAATGTCAATCTCTTCGATGGGGACCGTTATTTCGTTTGATATTTGCAGCATGGACCGATAAACCTCGTGAGACAGCATCGTTTAATGGGTGGCTTCTTCCATCATGCCTTTCCGCTGCCCCTGGTGTGATCACAAATTCTCTTTCAAGAAGTTGCCCTAAGCACCTCACAGGCAGAGGGCTTGCACGCATTCATCCGATTTCCACTTCCAATGGAACCTTGAATTTATCCGCTGTGGTCATCATTTTCCACACCAAGTGCCTGACATGTTCAGCTTCGTCTTCCGGGCTTTCCACCCACAGGGCATCATGAATTACCATAACCATGCGGGACTTTATTTTGCGCTGTTGGAAAACTCGATTCAGTCTGAATAAAGAGGGATCACAATCTGCTTTTGGCTCTTCTCCTCTCAACGTTCGGGAACGGACCCCGCGGTCCGAAATGACATAATGGGCCATTCTTCGGATCGTTTAGTCGAGGATCGGTTCATCCGTCTATCTGATGAGGTTCTGCTGAACGCTGTAGGCGCTATGACATTCGACCACCTCTGGACCGAGCTGGCCATGGTAGAGGAGGCCTGAAGATGAGGCCTCACAAAAAAGCGACGCCAAATTGTCAAACAAAGAAAAAGGTCATGCAGTAACATGACCCCTAACCAATTAAAATTACTGGTAGGCGGGAGAGGATTTGAACCTCCGATCCCTGACGTGTTAAGGCAAACTAAGCCGAGTCTTATCAACCATCTGCCCCAAAAGATAGTCATTTCAAACGACCTTGGCCATCTGAGTTCACCTTAGAAAACGTGAACTATAAAAAGCCGCGGACAAAACGCGGACACAAATGGAGGTCTGAAATGAAGCAATATCCTTCTTTCCTTCCGGATTCACACAGGCTGTAAGGGAATCATTTCACGGCTCATTTCCTTTTGCTTGGGCATGGTATCCTCCTTACCACTTTGCACAGTGTGTTTGCCACTGGCAGGTGTGGCAGTAATAATCCTGTTTTGGGTGAAATACGGCTTGATTGATGCCTTTCCAGACCTGTTCGACGTCAGCGAAAATGGGAATTGGGAGGGGGATTTTTTAGTGGAGAGTAGGTGACGTTGAGATTGGACCACGAATGATCTTGACGTGTCTTTCTGCTCCGGAAGTGGGCTTGGGCCAGGTTGTGAAAGGAGCTGACATGGCAAGGCATGTGGTAGCAGCCCGCGTGGTAGCCACTAACCTGCGAAACTTAACAAACAAAACTACCGAAAGGCTGCCATTTACAAAGCGGTTAATTGGGATTATAACCGTTTGGTGGCTCATTGTGGGGTTTTTTGGACATAGGTTGAGGGTCTATGTTATGCGCCTGTTAAGCCGGACACACCCAGAGGGCCCGGAAAAATTGGAGTCACTTCGGGTCGCTGAGGAATTTCCAGGCAGGGTTGCGCATGAGGTCGCGGCTCTGTAATAAATTTTCCCTAAATGTTGCAATTTAGAGTATACATCTATTGCCCATAGTGCTTCACGCGAGGCGCAATTACTACGCATCGACAGTTAGGCTGGATCTAGTACCGCCGCAGACGCCATCCAATCCTGCGTTCTGCGCGAGACGGGATACCGCTCGCAAGTATCATGGATAAGCATGCGAAATGATATTACGTAGCAACACAAGTCTCAACCGATACGGCCCGATTTCGTTGGGGCGACTAGTTCTGTCAAGTGTAAGCGAATTGCCTTCGGGGGAGAAGGTTGCTTGGATTCTGTTCTGCCTGACCTGCCTGCAGGCGGCCTTTCTTATGCCGAACTTCGCGTTGGTCGAGCATGACAGGGCCAAATTGTTGACGGGGCTGCTTTGTGCAACGAGTCTAGCCTCCGCTTTCTTCTTAGTGAAGGGATCCTTTAAAAGCGGGACCATCTGGGAGCTAGGAATTTGCGGGATTCTTGCAGCGCTGGTTTTGCTTAGCTGTACCCTAAGCGAGACCCCTGAACTATCTTTGCTTCGAGCGGTTTCAGTTGTGGCTGCCGGACTCGGGGGCTTCTGGTGTTCGAGGATACTGCTAACCTCTTCCGGTCACCAAGCCTTCTTCACTTGGTTTTCGGCGATCGTGCTGGCGGTGATGATCTTTCTGAGCATCTGCGGATACCTTTTGGATGGGAGAATCGAGCATTTTCTAGACGTAAATGTACATCCACTAACCAGTCGTATGCTTCTTCTGGCCTTTGCTCCTCTGGCCTTCATCCTCAGAGGGGTGAGGCGACAGGTACTAGGTGGGGCTCTGGTATTGTGTTTGGCCTACGCTGTTTTTTTTCTCAGCGGTCTCAGGTCCGCGGTCCTTATACCGGTGTTGCTCGGGATCATCGCAGTTGCATACGGAGCGCTACACATGCGCAGGTTCGTTGTCATCCTGATTCCGTTGGCTGCAATCATTTTTCTGTTTTTCTCTCAATTGCCTGTTCAAAAGACACAAGCGTGCTATGAACCTGCCTATTACCGAGCAGAGAATTACCCTTTTTCTTGGCACATTGCCGTACAAAACCCATTTTTGGGCATCGGTCTGCGCGCGCCACGCGAGAAATATCTGGCAGATTATGAAACACTATACCCTTACGCCACAAAAGAGCAGTTCGCTGATTCATGCAGACGGATAGTAGTATCGGAGAACATTTTTCTAACTTTCATGGCAGACTTGGGGTTTCCTTTCCTCCTGATTTATACTGGGTCAGTAGTTGTTCTCCTGGTTCGGCTGACTCGCTTAATTTCCGATCCTGATCCTCCCGGCTTTTTGCCTCCCCTGGCTATTCTATTGCCCTTGGTAGGCGCTCTCACTCACTTCATGGTGCTCGATGGCTTGCTGCATCCGCACGTCAGTTGGTTTTTTCACATTTTATTGGGCATGATTCCAAGGCCGCAGTCCCAGGCGCCTCTATCGGGCCATTAAGCCTGGATCAGTTTTTGGGGGGTAGGTCACTTGTGGTCTTTGACAAATGACTGGAAGGTTGGTCCTTTGATGAAAATAGCTGCTTTTCATTACTCCTTTTCTCTACGTATAGATTTATAATTTCGTCGGCGAATCCATCCTTCCCTATGAGCGAAGAGGAGACCTGATAATCATATAAGAGGCTTTATAGCTGTCACTGGTGACAGGCATAAAGGCCGGATATGCGCCTCCGTTTTAAGAGGATATACTACCCCTCATGTGTTACCGCACAAGAACAGGAGGCGCCCATGAAATTGTACGCTGGATTTGATCTTCATTCAAGGAGCAGTCGTTTGGCTGTGCTGGATCAAAACGGCAAGAATGTCTTCAAAGCCAAGCTGGCCAACGACACGCAGGTCGTGACCCTCGCTCTTGTGCCTTATCGAGAAAGGCTTGTGGCCACCGCTGTTGACGCCACATTCAACTGGTATTGGCTCGTGGATGCTCTCATGGAGACAGAGGGCCTCTTAATGGTTGACCCCTACGCTGCCGATTCTTTCCTACACAAGAACGGGCCAATTGCCAGTACGTCCATTCGGGTGCGAAGGAAGCACTCGATCGCATCTTCAGGGCAGCAGACGATAGGTTCGTTCTCGTTGAAGCTCGTATTAAGGACTACCGGGAGCCCGGTCAATCCTTCGAATGTCCGAATGAGGTCATGGAAAAGGGGGTTGCATTCTTTGGTCACTGTCTGTAGCCGACCGGTATTGTCCACATGGTTGACTGCGGGCAGCCTGTCGCGCCATTCAGGCCTGATCTTGTACACGTGGAGCATAAACGGGGAAGGGGAACTTTCTTCAAAAAGATCGTGTTGTCTTTCGGCCAAAACTGCCGGGGCGAAGGGACGAAACCATTCCCGGCGCTTGATTCGTGCGTTCAACGTCTCTTTCATGGTGTTGAGGCCTGGATGAGCAAGAATAGACCGGTTGCCGAGGGCGCGCGGTCCCCATTCCATCCGCCCTTGGAACCAGCCGACAATAGCTCCATCGGCTATCGCCTGCGTCACTGCCCTCAACAGTACATGGAGGTCCATTTGCTGATAGGGGATGCCATGAGCCTCCAGATCTGCCTTTATGGCCGATTCCGAGTACTCCGGGCCCAGGTATGGGTGTGTCATGACATAGCGCTCTCCATCGTGCAGAATGGCTCGTGCAACGTACAAGGCTGCCCCCAGAGAGTTGCCCTCATCTCCTGCCGCCGGTTGAATCGATATTTCCCGAAATGGGGTGTGTTGAGAGATCTTCCCGTTTGCGACGCTATTAAGCGCTGACCCCCCTGCAACTGCAACCCGAGAATCAGGCGCCATGCCATGGAGCAAGTTGAGCATGTGGAAATAGGCCTCCTCGAATCGTTGCTGCACTGCTCCCGCCAGATTCATTTCACGCTTGGTCAAAGGCGTGGCTGAATCCCTGGGAGGGCCGAAAGTTTTCTCCATGTGATCTGAATACTGCCGATTGAAAAAAGCCTCCCCCTTCTCGTCAAAATTGATGCCTTGGCTCGATCCCATGGGCATAAAATATTTCAGATTGAGTGTGAATCCCTCCGCGGTAACAGCCAGGATATCTCGAAACTGTTGAGCAAAAGAATCGTCTCCGAAGGCGGCCAAGGCCATGACTTTACCCTCGTCGCCGTACTTGTGATACCCGATGAACTCAGAGACCATGGTGTATAAGGTGCCTAGCGAATGAGGCACGTACACCTTGCGCAGCAGTTCGATATCGTCATCCTCGCATTTGCCGAGAGTACACGTAACAAAGTCACCGGAGCCATCCACGGTGAACGCTGCACACCTGTCCCAATTAGAGATGAAGTACGAGCTTGCGGCATGCGCCAAGTGGTGCTCCACGTGTATGGGCTGAAATCTGACTGACGAAGGTGGAACACCGCACTTCTGGATGATGAGTTGTTTGAGAGCGGTGTGCTTGAACCGCTTGCCCGCGCGCGAAAGAATATTGGGCAAGCGCTGAAGGTTCTTCATGACGAAACACGCTTTTTGATAGAAATTCGCCTTCGGATTGTTACCAAGCGCAACATAATCGATGTCGCGGAAGGTTATGCCGGCAATTTCAAGACATTTCCGAATCGATAGCACCGGGAACTTGGCGTAATACTTCACACGGTTGAGCCGTTCCTCGGCAATTGCGCACACCGGAACGCCGTCAATCACCAAGGACGCAGAAGCGCCGGGATGGAAAGCATTTATTCCGAGAATGACAGCCACGTTCGTCCTCACTCAAGTCGATGAAGATGCGTTGGATGCAAGATCCAAGGGGTTGTTACAAGACCTCATCGTGCAACTGGCGTCCCATTAACGGCACGCCATCTGTGCTACCATGGGCCTGATTTGGCCGCATTGGCGGTCTCTAGGAGGATCTCGAGAATCTGCTCATAGGGCTTGGCAGTCTTTCGCTCTTCTGCAAGCGCAAACCCTTTCTCAACAAGGGACTGACGTAACCGCCGATCTGCGAATAGCATTGAGGCCTTTTTGACAAAATCTTCGGGACTCCAAGGGTCGAAGAACAGAGCGGCATCACGGCATATATCGTGGGCGTACGGCCTGTCAGCCGCCAGCACCGGAGTACCAAGAGACATGGCCTCAAGAGGGGTCTGCGGTCCACTTTCAACCAAGGAAGGTAATATGAGGGCATCAGCCGATTGATAGGCTTCGGTCAAATCCGCTCCTCTGAGATATCCCAGGCAATGGATACCCGACCTCGCCGCATAGGGGAAATCCTCTGATAAGGTGAGGAATATTTGAGTTTCAGGCCACAACTCTCGCAATGCAGCGAGGCCATTCACCGCTGTATCAAGTTTCTTATACGGATAGTCTGCGCCAACATAGAGTAGTTTAGGTCCGACACCCGCGAGACGCATACAGGCCAGCCTGGGGCTTGGCTCCTCGGGACGGGGCATATGTTTTGGCCCGGAGTAGACGATGCTCACTTTGCTTGGTTCAATATCGAATGAAGAGCAGATTCGGTCCTTCATCACGGCACTTTGAACCAACACCCTCCGGGCTGACCGACAGGACCGCTTCATCTGGCGACGAATCATTCCGATGCGGAATCGCCAACGTGCCGAGCCGTAGGTGGAGATCGCTTCGTCGTCGAACGGTAGTGATTGCCTCACCCAAGTGATGTGTGGCACGCTGAAGCGTCCCACCCCGAATTGACTGAAAGCGAGGAGTAAATCGGAGCGAGCAATCCAACAGGCGATGCCAAGACCCACCTCGTACCATCCCACTCTCAAAAGATAATTCTTGTCACACCATCCGTTTTCGACGATCCGAATCTTTCGGGACAACGGCAGCTCAAAGGAACGTCGGCGGCTAGGTGAGCAGAAAAGCGTGACTTTGGCCACTCGACTATCTTGAACAACTAGATCGAGAAATGCCAGGAGCCCGGTTTCGACACCGCCAGCTTTTGCGCCCGTGGCTTCAATAGCTAAATGAATCCCGTCACTCATCTGCTAACCAAACCTTAACAGACCGAGAGTTACCTGAGGAAAGGTGAACCATACCCCTCGTAGCGTGAAAGCGGCGAGAGCCGCAGGCCATTATGCGAGCGGAAAACAGCAACCTAACTCCCTACGGGGCCTCAATGTTGTAGGCCTTTCGCCACAATTCAAACATGAGAAGCCCAAACAGGCGCTCCGAATTGGAATAGCCCCGCAAATGACCCTCCCAAAGCCTGCGGACCGCTCTCTGGTCCCATAAGTCCGACCGAGCGCTGAGCAATATCTCCTCGACAGGCTCTCTCCAATCATTTCGCAGCCACCTGTGCAGAGGAATGGAAAAACCCTGCTTACGATCCCATTCGAAGCTCTCAGGTAATAAACGCCTTCCCAGCATTTTGGGGAGTAATTTGAGTCCGTTTGGACTAGCCTTAAGTCGGCTCGGGACTCGACCGAAAGCAAATTCGATGATCCGGGAGTCGAGAAAGGGCGCGCGAACCTCCAAGGAATTGAGCATCGACGCCCGGTCCACTTTCGCTAGGATGTCCCCAGGCAAGTACATCTGAAAATCTATTCGACATGCCCGATCCAGCAAATCTCCATCCTGTTTGAGTACATGGCGCCATATTTGGGCCGGCGGGAGAGATTTCTCGGCGGTTTCAAACAGATCGTGAGACAGGAGCTTTTTTCGAGCTTCACGATCGAAGAGAAAGGCTACGTTAGGCACCTCAGTGAATAAATCTTGGCCCAGCCCAATGAGGTAATTCCTTCCCCGGAATCCGGTAGGCAGGAGTTTGGCACTGAGGCCGGCTACGATGATTCTCAAGGGCCGAGGAATCCAGCCGAGGTTCCTCTGTGTCCACAGCAATCGTCCATAATGCGTGTATCCGCCGAACAACTCATCCCCACCATCACCGCCTAGCGCTACCGTACACTCAGAGCGGACCAAACGTGAAACCAAATAGGTTGGAATCATAGACGAGTCTACGACCGGTTCGTCATACTGCCATGCCAATTTCGGCAGGAGTTCCCATGTAGTCGGCTCGGCCACGAGTTCGACATGTTCAGTGGAGAAATGTTTGGCGATGAGCCTTGCGTGTTCCGTTTCATCATACTTGGGATAGTCCGGGAACCGAATTGTGAAGGTCTTCACCTTGGACGAGCAACGGGCGGCCATAGCGGTCACCAGACTGGAATCAACTCCGCCGCTCAGGAGAATGCCGACCGGCACGTCCGCAACGAGCTGACGTCGTACCGAGTCTTGGAGCAAATCGTGCAATCCCTCAACCAACTCGTCCTCGGAGACTTGTCCTGACTCTTCATTGTGCATCGGGGGCAGGTGCCAATACCTCCACACGCGCATGTCACCGGTCTCTACGTTCCAGGTCAAAGCGTGGGCCGGGGGCAGTTTTTTCACCCCCTTCAGAATGCAGCGATCCCCTGGAACATAGCCGAATTGAAGCCAGAGGTTGAGGGCCGGAGCATCAATTCTGCGGGGAAACTCAGGGTCAGCCAAAATCGCCTTCAACTCGGACGCGAAAACGAGAGAGCCGCTTTGAACTGAGTAAAATAGAGGCTTTTCGCCCGCGCGGTCCCTCGCAATAAAGAGGCGTCTATGAGGGATGTCATAAAGGCCAAAAGCAAACATGCCGTTGAGGCGTTCCAGGCAATCAATCCCCCACTCGCGGTAAGCCTCAAGCAGCACTTCCGTGTCGCTTGCAGAACGGAAATGGTGGCCAAGCTGTGCAAGCTCTTTCCTGAGTTCTTGGAAGTTGTAGATTTCACCGTTGAAGGTAATGCAAAGTTCACCTTTGCGGTCGAGCATCGGCTGTCGGCCGGTGGGCGATAGATCGATGATGGAAAGCCGTCGATGGGCCAAGCCTACACAAGAATCCGGAGACCACCACACACCTGCTTCATCCGGACCCCGATGAATGAGACTATCCCGCTGGGCCAGGATAAGGTCTCGATTAGAAAATGCCGCACTAGAAGCAAGGCCGACTATGCCGCACATGCACAATATTCCTAACGCGTGGTGCCATCAAAGACCTCCTGCAAGTCCATTTGCGGGATGCCATTGCAAATAGGATAGCGACGAGCGCAGTCCGGATTGCCATTCATGACTCAGTTGGCGTACCTTCGATTCCCCTGCATCTCCTCAATGAATGTCACGAGTTGGCGTGTACGAGATACCACATCGTGACCTTCAGCAATCACCCGTCTCCGACCGGCTGCTGCGACATTTGCTCGAAGCATGTCGTCTCGCAAGTATAAATCGAGCTTGTCGACCAGCTCATCCGCTGATCGGAAAGAATCGGCCTCCTCTCCGAACTTGAACATACCGGCCAGATCATCACTATACTCAGTGAGCAGCAAAGTCCCTGCAGCGGGAATCTCAAAACAGCGCCTTGTATAGGTGTCGCGATTGAGCTTGGACAGAAAACAGAGTGCCACTTTGGCTCCACAAATTGCTTTGTTATAATCTTCCCCCCATACGAGGCGCAACGGGATGAATGATTGCAGTTCACGAGATCTTTTCAAGGCCGGATGCCAGCCGAAGTCAGGCCCGAACAGGTTCAACTTCCAACCTTGACGTACAATCTCTTCCAAATACTGGAGGCGTCCGTCATCCTCGTAATGTCCGACAAAAACTACGTCGCACGCGAACTCCCGGGTATCTTGACTGTTTAACCTGACCGGGCGGTTCAATTCCGGGAGGTACCACGAGCGGAGCAATCTCACCCGCTTTGCATGAGCTTTCTGGAAGTCAATCACATTGTGCGGGCGATAGGCCAGCACCAGATCGTATTCCGGAACGCCCACGAGAAACAGCCTCCACTTCCATCTGGGATGAAGAGGCGAAAAGGGGTCGTCGTTGTTATAGCCGATCAGTAGGGCTCCTCGACTGACTCTGCGCAATTGCTGCAATGTGCTCGGGAAAATGTGTGATCCGCGATATATGAATACAGCATCGGGTTTCTGCATCTCGACGCAGGCCACAAGGTCCCGATTGAGTCGGTCGACCAGGGGACCCAGTAGGTACTTGTTCTGGAATTTGTAAGCAAGGGAGACGATCCGTTGGAGCGGTTTGCTAGGCTTAAAGTACTGATGCCAAGAAAAACGCACGGCAGTGTGACCCATCTGGCACAAGGCCCTGTATACTGGCTCCTCATGCACCTCCGAGTGCCAATCACCGACGACAACTATTTTCATCTGTTCTTAATACGAAAGACTGCTTGACTGCGCCTATGTCGTATTCCGTTACGAGCAGGGCTTAATTCCGCGGGCTTGGATACCGTTGTACCCATACCGGACATCGATGCTCTCCAGTTCCGCGTCCGCAAACCACCTTCTAACCGTGGAAATCAATTGGGGTTTGTCATAATACGGGGACAACCAATCGAACGTATCCAAGATGGCCAACTCTTTCAAGAAGGCATCAGAAACATCAACCTGTCCCGTTTGATCCGCTATCATTAAAGCGATTCGGTTGAACTGTCTCCCGTAGGGCAACTTCGATATTAATCGGCACAGGGGCCAGACCATATCCACGTACCGTCTGACCCACCTATAAAGGAATTGCGGAGGCAGTCGTTTCGTGAGCGGTCTCACCAGATGATTGGTCTTGAAAATGGTTTTCCAGGTCAAGGAGTACACATCTATAACGACGCTTCCCCCGGGCTTGAGGTGCTTCAAGAGGCTAAGGAAACCCGATTTTGGATCAGGGAGATGTTGCAGCACGCCGAGGCAGAAAACTTTATCGGCGACCAAATCCTTAAAAGGCGCAGCGTAAATATCTCCTTGAACAATGAGTACGTTATCTTTCCGACCATTCGACGCATAGTTAGCATCGACCGCCTGGCTCAGATCCAGTGACAACACCATGGCCCCGGTCGAAGCGGCTTGCTCCGTAAATCGACCCGATCCACACCCTGCCTCCATCACAACCTCACCAAACAAGTGTCGGTCCCATTGAGTTTCATCAAAGAAACGCTTTGCAGAAAAACCAACGCCCAGTTGCGAGTCATATTGAGTGGTAGGATGTTTGCGCCACTCGTATCCAAACGAAGCCGCGTAGTTTCTCTCGCGGACAAAACGTGGAACGCCACGAACGATCTTGTACTCTGCGGAGCATCCGACACATTCCAAGACGCCGTCTTCTATTATTCCCTGCTGGAACTCTCTTGCGCTGATCAATCGCACGTCCTGACGACATGCCGGACAGCACAGGTAAACGGTATGCTCCTGTCTCACAAAATTCCCTCTCTGCCAGGCTCATTGTTGGCCGGAAAAACATACATTTTGGCTGCTGATATTCGTTTCATCATGGATTCTCGGCTTCCACGTACACGCTTTCATCCGACCTTTCCTTCAGATCTAACGGCCCCGGATCATGTATCCTGGTTTCGCCAGGTGACAAAATACTAGGATCTACAAAACCATGGGCCAACAGTTTTTTGCATAGTGAGTTCCCATCATACATCCATTGATGATGCCGGGTCCCTACCAGTAAGATTCCCAGACGTTGCACGACAGCCCTGGGCCGTGATTGACATAAATGTGTGCCTTTTATAAACGCATCGGCATCTGGAAACTCGAGATATTGTTGAATCTGCATGCGGAGATCCGGGACTGCCAACCTGATTATTCCACCGGATCGAAGGATTCTCCTCGCCTCGTTTAGAAAGATTGAAGCCTCCGTCCGGTCGAGATGCTCAAACATGTGCGAGCTGTATAGGACTTCGACCGAACCATTTGAGAACGGCAGACCTTTGGTGGCATCGCCATATTCAATCTGATTATGTTGCGCGAACTGCATAAACTGGTACTGAGATGTATCGATAACTTTACACTTGTATAATATTCCAGGTAATAGTGGAACCTTGGCTAAGCGAAGACTTAAGGAGTTATCGAAATTTCTCCAACCGCTCGTTGGTGTTCTGCCACATCCGAAATTGATTCGCACTGGCGGCATAATTCCCTCTCGAGAAGATTTCTTTTGGCTTAATAGAGTGCGTTCTTTGGGTTTTGTGCGTGGGCTCGTTGCAGGTGCAGTTGCCTTTATGCATGTTAGAGCGCAGGGGTGCGCCCTAACAATTGCTTGATCCTCAAAATGAATTGGTCGCACCTATGCTCGCCTAATAAGAGCAAGGCCAAGGTGTAGAAATAAAAGTGCCAACTGGAATTGATGCCCGTTTGCAGGGCCAGGCGTCGAGCATAGACCAGAAACGGATACATTCCACGCTTCCGTTGAATAGACAGAAATGGATACGAGTATTTTGAGATATCACGTCTGACCATTTCGGTAAGGTTCGATCCATAGTTTTCGTCAAATGCTTGTATGATTTCAAAAAAGCCCTTGGTGAAAGCGATGCTGTTTTCCGGTGTCACCATGCCGGGTTGATATCGGCCTCGTTCTGCTCTTGCAGCCCCAAATTGCGGGCGATCCAGCCTGTATGACTGTTCGGCCACCGCAACCGGGATATCACAATAAATAGCCTCTTCTCGAAGGCAAATCTCCAACGCCAAATGGAGTTGATAAAGCAGAGTTCCATCGAACCGCTCCGTGCGATAGCGCAATGCGCTGGTACGTTTGAAAGTCACCCCGCAAATGGTCACACTTCTCCTATAGAGCCAGGCACAAGTATCTACTCCCGGAGAGAACCGCTTCTCGGTCTGCAGGTACTTGAACACTTCCAAAGTGCCATCGGGATGTCGGCCATAGTAGGACCTCAAAACATATCCGACGTCCTGGTTTTTTTCCAGAAACGCCAGATAGCTGTCCAATGCCCGCGGATAGAAGCAGTCATCATCCCCCATAAATAGCACAAACGATCCGAGAGCAAGATCTATCAGTTTGCGGATGTTCCCATCGTAACCGAGGTTCTCTTCATTTTCGCAATAACGAACTTTGTAAGCGGATGCGCTGACAAATTGATTGACAGCAGCGCGGACTTGCATCCTGAGCGGCGCGTGATCTTCGGCAACTATTACTTCGACGGAGGCGGGATTGCAGTCGATGGATTCCAATAGTTTCATCAGCTGATCCGGTCGATTATAGCTTGGAATACATATAGATAACAATGGATTAAGACGATCATCGACACTCACACTGATATCTCCTTACTTACGAATTCTGACCCTTTGACGACACCTATCCCAGCCGTGCGGTTGGCTCTGGATACCGTCCTACGGCTTTTCAGCTTGTACATGCCACAGGTTGGCCTTTGGGTGACATCGCCATATCCCGGCACAGTGGGAAAAATGCTATTCCAGCTGGTCCGCACGTGGCACACAGTTATCAATTGGAGACCGCACTTCGAATCATTTCTTTGAAATGTTAAGCAGCCACGTAATTGGCTTCTGAAAAGAGGCTTCCTACCCTGCTATCGCTAATCTGTTGAAATAACCAGAACCCAGCCTGTCAAGAAATATTAGCATCCTATTTTATGCTAAACTTCAAGCTGTGACCGCATCTTTAAACCCGACAAATGAGCAGAATCCCCAATTTGACGGCTCGATATCCTTGAAACCCGCCTCTTTCAGCCAACAGAACACTTCGTAAGTATCGTGTGCAGACTGATGGGAAGGAGTCAAACTATCGAAGGTGTCTAATAGTGACCATTGAAAGTCCGGCAGTTTAACGAAAGGGAAAAACAACCTGATGGCCTTGCCCAGAGGCGGGATGGCCACTGCGACAGGACGGAACACACAATTCGTAAAGTATGTATATATCAGGGGTGGATAGTACTTTAAGAACGGCCATAACACATTGAAGAGCTTTCTCCACATCTGAACTGACGGGAAGTCATAGTAACCGCCTTTAGGATAGACACTAACGGCAAACCATCCTTCAGGGTGGACGATGCGATGTGCCTCGCGAACACCCTGCTTAGGATCCGGGGTATGGTGCAACACGCCTATGCTGAATGCCCCATCTACGGAGTTCGATTTCAAAGGAAGCCGAAGAGCGTCCGCTTGACATATACAAACATCTGGATCGTCCCGAAAGTTTCTGGCCGCGACCTCCACAGCACCGCTGTAATCGATTCCAATGACTTTTGCTCCCTTTGAGCGAGCGACGTCAACAAAACGCCCGGGGCCGCAACCGATGTCAACCACAGTCTTGCCAACGAGGTTGAGTTTTTTGTCGTGAAAACTCACAATCCGCTCCCACATTCCCCGCGTATGGCCTTCCATAGGCTTGCCAAGGTTTTCCGATTCGAACTGGACCTTAGGCCACCGGTGCCATTGATAGCCGAAGCTTTTCGCGTAATTATTTTCTTGATAGTCAACGAAGCGGGGTATCCCGCGGATTATTGGATACCGCCTGAGGTTGGACTTGTTCACTAGAAAACCTGATTCGACGATGTCTCCCGATCCGGAGTCGATCTCCAGGCTTAATGGTTGATTTGTCCCGGGTTCCACGAAATATGAGAGGAACTGTAAGTGCATCGGCGTCGTTTTCTATGAGCCCGCGCTAAATAACAACCCATTTGCTGGGAATCAATCCTCTAAAACCCCATCCACATGTTCCTTCAACGGACTTGAATGCCGGGCTTATGACGATGCTTGACTCAGAATTGTGTAGCCACGCGCCCCACCAACTGAAGGTGCTGTTAGCAATGATGAAATGCTTGCAGTGAGTCATGAGCCAGAGGTCGGCATAGGCATTCTCTTCCCCGAGGTTTTGATCCATGCAAGTTATGAGATTTTCGGGCAGTCCCAATATCTGACGAGCCGCGTCCGGATCGTCCGAGAAGAGAAAGAAATGAGGAGCCTCGACTCGAGTCATAATCATCTGTGCAGCACGCTTGTAATAGTCTGAAGACAAGTTGTATTTAGAGGCCGTTGTGTGCTGGGACTTGACGAACCGGCGGACATGCACGCTGACCGCGTTCACAGACCTGATTCGGTCGGCCATCGCCTGGATGGTCTTGTCTTGTGGAGGATCAATGCGCAGGTCTTCCCGGATGATATCCTCAACATCCTTAAAGTACCGCTCGCTTTGCCATAAACCGTCCAGGTAGACCGTTCCATCAACCACGTAATCGAGGAGGCGTGGATCAAAGTCAATTCCTTCTTGCTCAACATACTTCCTTCGAGAGAACGGCCGCCGATAGGCGATCATCTTGGCGAGATAGCGACGATACCGGCCGAACGGTTCAAGCCTCTCCCTTGGTGTCGCCTTCCGAGCAGTAATATGGAAACGATCTAGACCATACTGCCGCTGATACAGAAAATCCCTCGCAAATCCGCTCACGTCATCGATGACCAGCTCTGCGTCGTTCACGAGCGCCAGACGTCTGGCCGCGGCATAGCAAAAGAGCTGATTACCGAGACCACCCAGAAGGCGGACAACCACCTTTGCTCTTCTATTCATGTGAAGCGTTTACCGCAGAGAACGGGAAGGCGATTTTTCCCTCAAATTTTTCACCAGACGAGCCATTGCGCGTCGTAGCTCTGTGAATTATAATTTCCATGGTTTTGTTCGAGTCTATTATCGTCTCTGCGTTCTCTGTGCTGCCTGCGGTGAGTGATCACATGGTAAACAGATAGTTGGTACCCGCCCAGTCAGGTCGTTTGCCCGTGAGGGCATATTCCTGAACTTCCGCGTGCGAAATCTCACGGCCGGTCGCGCCGACGGATCTCGCTTGGTAACCCTGAGTCCACATCAACTCAAAGGTGGCTAGGAAATCCGGATTACTGCCAGAGTTCCGGTGCTCGGACAGCGTTATCTCCACAAGCCAGGTCGGCCGCGGGATTGACCGTAGGATGTTCGAGGCGCCCTCCAGAACGGAGTGCTCTACTCCCTCAACATCAATCTTGATCATCATGCGTTTTGCGTTAAAGCGATTTCCCAGCAAGATGTCGAGCGTGGTCAGCGGAACCATCCGCCGGAACTGGGGAGACGTCCAGGACCAACCGGTTATCAACGAAGCGCCGGGACCGCTTCCATGCATCCAAGCCAGCCTTGGGCTGTCAACAACACCGACGGGATATACTTCAACGTCTTCGGCCCAGTCGTTGGCCTCCAAATTGGCCATGAGATAGCGGACATTTTCCGGGATCGGCTCAATGGCAATCGTGTGCTTACCCTTTGACTTGGCCAGACAAGTGTACCAGCCGATGTTTGCTCCAACGTCCACGAAGACATCTACGTCATCCAGGCAGCTTTTTATCAATGCGGTCTCGTCGGGTTCGAAGTCTCCCGCCTGCATGTCCTCCCGGCCCGCGAATCGATAGCCGAAGGGAGTCTGGACGAAACGCGAACGCCTCCACTGCCAATCATCGCGCACGGAGCGATAGATGGTGGCCAAGGAGGTGCCCTCGATGGCATTCTTAAGGGAGCGCAGAAACCTCATGCCGTCTTCCTTCCTGACTTCACCCCACTGCACCGCATTCAGATTGACTTCTGAAAGGTAAATATACCAAGCGCATAATTCATTGCGCCAAGCAGTTGAAGATCTGTGTGTGGATCCGAGGGTTCCTGAATTGGATGCCCGTCTTGGCACCATGCAAATTCCTTGAGTCGGAGTCCATTTTCAGCTGCAAGCGAGACAATCGTGTGCGGATCGAACACACGATGGCCGTTGAACTCAACCCGTTCCATGCCTACGGGTACTGAAAGATAGAAGGTCCCTTCGTTCACCAGCATCCGCGCCATATTTTGCAGTGCCGCCTTGTGCCCGTTAGGATTCACCTCGTCGCCGTAGCGTCCCAGACCGAAGTGCTCCAGAGCATGAAGGCAGGACAGCGAATCACAGTAGCCGGATAGCGACTGCTCTTTCTTTGTCAAGTCTGCTTGTCTGAATGTGACGCCGGGAATGGCAGGCAGGGGCCTTATGTCGATAACTTCAATTTGACGAAAACTGGCCACATGGGCCACGAAACCGTCGATACGCGACCCAACGTCGACGTGCTTGTCCGGATTGGCATGGTAAATCATGCGAGCGACATACAAATCCTGCCAGAAATACTCATCACCGACGGCGCCGGCTGTCTCATCCCAGTCGTGAAGACAAGGAAGAAAACCAATTTTTCCGGAATAATACTTCCTGAAAACCACCCAGGCTCTCGCGAACCGTGGTAACCCAACCAGCGACCGATAAGTCCTGATAGGATCAACACCAAACTGCTCGCTCATGAGCCAATATATCTTGCGCAACCCGCCTTTCATTCTTTGTTCCTGAACCGGTTTATTGGTTTCGCCGTGCAGATCAACCAATTCACTTCGAGACCACTGTCCTGCTGCACGGCTTTGTCGCGGCGGTGTGACCGTGACGCAATGTTCGCCGTTGCACCTCGGACTTGGTTGCCATACTGAAACCCGTAAGGCAACGGTGCCATGGGCAGAGCCAACAGATCGGCCTGCAATCGATACGCGAGGCAAAGATGGCGCGGCAGAACCTTAGTCGCCTGGATTCGTAGTACGCTGGCGCTGGAAACGCCTGCCCGGAGCGCAGCGAATTCCATGTCTTTTCAGCTTGCCGATAGACGGGAAACAATGAATCATGTAAAGCAAGTCGAGCCGATCCAGGCCCCTGCGAATCAAGAGCGCTCCGTTGTGCACGGGCATACCGGTGGAGACTTTAGGGGTGTCTTGCTTCATATGCTCTGCGGCAATTGCGTGAACCCACGGCATGTCCTTAAAGGGACGACTGATGTCCATTCATTTAATCAGTTGTTCGCGGGGCTCAACTTGTCTGGAGTGAGGCCCAATTGAACAGCATCCTCGCCGTTCCCAAGAGACTCGTTTTCGTCAGAGGCGCGGCAAGAACTGCGGCGAGGAAGCAAAGAAGGACCACGGCAGCCATGTAAGCGGCCATGAGCACGCGCGATAGGTTTTCAGGCATGGCCATCCTTCCCGCGAGGGCCACCACTAGGCCCGCATCGTGCAAATACCACTCCCGTTTCTCGCCCTGGAGGATCCGTCCATGCATGATCTGGACTGTGATCAAAACGTAGCAGCTGTTGAGCAAAACCCACACGGCCGCAACTCCAAGGGTCCCATACAGCGAGCTGAGAAAGACAAGCAGTGGGACTAGGGTGATAACCAAGGCGATGTTCACGCCGAGAAAGAGTGAAGTCCATCCGTGGGCCAACTGTGCGTAGAGCGGCATGTTGACGAAGCCGTTCAAAAGCGTCCCCACCGAAAGGAGCCCGAGTACCGGCCCTGTGTTCCGCAATGAGTCACAGAGGCCCACCAGTTCGTGGACAAATAAGATATTCTAACAGATGCATAAGGACTTGTGCCTAATCGCCAGAACGCTGGCGAGTCGGAGGTTCTTCTCCTGTAGTCAGCTTTCTCATCAAAATAGCGAGGATTTCACCCGCGGAGGGAGTTTCGTTCATGGTTGAGCGACCGTCCGGACCCATCAACGAAAACATGTTTCCTGTGACCGGCACGCAGATCGTCCCGAAGAGCGGCGATCTTGGCAAAATACTCGGCCGTTGCATTAGCCTGCGCTTTGGCGTGGGCTTCTGAAAGTTGCCCGCGATGCGTACGCCCGAAGTTCGCCACACATGGGATGCAGTATGGTAAAAATCCCTGTGCATTGATGTTGAACCAGAAATCCACAATCTCGATTGCTCCGGCCCTGTAAGGAGGCATGCACCGATCGATTACTATTCTGCGAAGGCACACATTCAGATCTGGAAAAGCCAAGCCCGTCTGCAGCCAGAACGAGAACCAGTCTTGTTTCTGAACGTCATTGAAGCCGACAAAACCCAAAAGCTGGCTCTTGATTGGAGAAGGAACCCAAATTGGACTGTGTCCACAAAAATAGCGGCTCACCAGTCGACTTATTATTCCACCTTTTTTCAGGAATTGTGCGAACGCGTAATGAGGAGGCCCGATTACGCCGTCCTCCGTGCATCGCGCCGGTACTCCCCAGACCAGAGACACCTCAGGGTCGGAATCCAAGACACCAACACACGATGCAAGCCAATCCTTGTCTATATATCCGTCTGAGGCGCACAAAAACATGAAGTAATCGCCGCGTGCGAGCTTTAATCCTTTGAATAGCGCATCAACAGGCCCTTCATCAGGCTCGGAGAAGACTTTGATATTGGGGTGCCGAAAACCGGCAATCACATCGAGGGTTCCGTCAGAGGATGCTCCGTCGACAACCACGAGTTCCCAACTATCGTAAGACTGAGCCACAAGGCTCTCCAAGGCTGTACGTAGGAACCGCTCGCCATTGAGCGTGCACATGATAATGGAAATTTGTGGTTTTTCGGACATCACCTCAATCCTTTCTTGAGTGCAAGCCTGAAAGCCTCTTGAATCTGTAGTGATAAGTCTGGTCTGCTCGGCTCATGCTTTTGCTATCCCTCCGAGTCAGAATAGTGAATCACATGGGAACCCAGGTTTTCAAAGCGAAACGGAACCAGCAACAATTTCGCGAGGGCCTGCTTCACTTTCGGCTGATTCTCCGGCGGCACAAAAAATAGGATGAACCCCCCTCCGCCCGCTCCGCAGATTTTCCCGCCCAGCGCTCCGGCCCTGATCCCCGTTTCATAGATGTTGTCGATGTGATCGTTCGAAATCTTGTTCGTAAGACTTCGCTTGAGGAGCCACGATTCGTGGAGTAGTTTACCGAAATCATTAGCCGATTCTAGGGGTCCGCTAAGTATCTCGAGGGCGGCGTCCACCATTTCTCGCATCTCGCGCAACTCCCTCAGCTTGTTGGGGGTCTGTCTGATCTGTTCAGCAGCTATCTCGGACGCAGATCGGGAGAACCCCGTAAAGTAGAACAGCAGGCAATTTTGCAGATATTGGAGCAGATCTTCTCTTATGGTGATGGGTTGGACAAAGATGTCGTCAGAGCAACTAAACTCAATTTTGTTGAACCCGCCAAACGCCGCGGCTGTCTGGTCCTGCGATCCGACGTTTTCGCCTATAAGATCTTGTTCGACGTGCATAGCGTCGTACGCCAGTTTTCTCTTAGTGACCATTACCCCTTTGAGGGACTGAAGCGCGAGCAAGAATCCGACGGTGAAGGCAGAACTGGAACCAATACCCGACATCGCAGGAATATCGCTCGTGTGAACCATTTCTATCCCTTTTTGTATGTCCACGAACTTTAGGCACTCACGGACGGACGGGTGCTGTATTTCCTCGACACAACGGGTCTCTTCTTTGCGGGAATAGCGGATGCGGTAGGCATAATCAAAAAATGGTGGGAGATATCTGCACGTTACATAGCAATATTTGTTTATTGTCGTACTGAGGACCGATCCTCCATGTTCACGGTAATACAGGGGATAATCGGTGCCACCGCCGAAAAACGAGATCCGAAAAGGGGTGCGCGTAATGATCATAAGGAGGCCCGGTACCATTTAACCGTTCTGTTCAGCCCATCTTCGATGGTTGTCGTTGCATTGAATCCAAGCAACTCCCGCGCTTTGGTTGGGTCTATCAGGCGTTTCGGGATCATGGTCGGCTTACTGGAGTCGTACTCTACTCGGGCGTTTTCATAGCCGTCTGCCTTGATGATTGCGTCCAAGACGTCTCTTAGGCGGTATTGGTTGCCGCTCGCAATGTTGATCTGATCGAACCCCCGGACCGTTTCCATGGCCAGAAGTATCCCATCTATAGCGTCTTCAATGTATATGAAATCCTTGATGTCTTCACCATCACCCCACACCTGTATGGGATCCTGTCTCTCCACGACCCGTCGAATGAGGGCGGGAATGACGTGGGAGGTTTCCCACTCAAAATCGTCACGAGGCCCGTAGATGTTTGCAGGACGGACAACCACAGTCTCCATCGGCTTCTTGATTCTGGTCGAGTACATCTCACACATGATTTCGCTGAAGCGCTTCATCCACGCAACAATGAAGTATTTTTCAAAAAAATCGTTCGTTACCTCGGTCTCCTTCACCGGACTTTCGGTGACTGGGTAAACCGTGTTGCTGCTGATAAATAACACCTTGCTCACCCTGGCCTTGTACGCGGATTCCAGCATTTGGGCGTTCATGACAAGGTTGGGCGTAAGATGGGCCAACGGTGTCTTTTCCATTACAGCCGCGCCTGAAGTCACCGCGGCGCAGAGGAAAACATGGCTCATGTCTTTGCACGCCGCGTCACAACCCTCCGGGTCCGGCAGATCACACGGCATGTATTCGACTCTGCTGTCCGAGATTACGGCCTCATTCTGGTGCAGCGTTGCCCGCATGTTGGTCTCGAGACCTACAAGTCGCTCAACGCGGGTGGCTCCGACAAAGCCAGTTCCCCCATGACTAGAACGTTACGATGCTGAAACAATTACCCCTCCTTGTTTCTTAATCGACGAAATGGCCCAGTTCGTCTCGCATTGAAACAATGGGCGATTTGATCGGCCACCACAGGCCGAGCCTGGGGTCGTTCCACGTGTACGTGAACTGTCCCGCTGGATTGTAATATGTGTTTTGCTTGTAGTGAAAGATGGCACGTTCACTCAAGACGAGGTGTCCATTGCCGAATTTCGGCGGCACGAGAACCTGATAACGGTTATGTTCAGAGAGAACAAACGACTTCCACTTGCCGAAAGCGGGTGATTCTTGGTCGCAATTGATGACCACCAAATAGAACCTACCGTACAGGCAGGATATAAGTTTCCAGGTCTCGGCATCTCCATGAATCCCTCTGAGCACTCCCTTCGTCGATACCGAGATGTCGTCTTGCACAAACTTCGGGGTGATTCCGTGCTCATGGTAGACCGCTTCATTGTACATCTCGAGGTACCAGCCTCTGTGATCCTCAAAGACGGTGGGCATGATAAGGAGAACCCCGTCGAGACTCGTCTTCTCAACCGCAATCATCTGGCCTCATCCCTCCTGAAAGTAGTTTTTCTTGTGGCGATACTCGTCCTTGTTCTCCTGAAACCATTGCCACGTTTCCTTGAGGCCGTCCAGGAGCGATGTAGTAGGATTGTAGTCGATCATCTGCCTGGCCAACATGCTGTCCATGACTCGCTTGGGCCATCCGGACGGTTTCGTGGTGTCGAAGACGTAGTTGAACCGCAAGAACTCGGCCAAAGTTTCCACGAGTTCCCTGACGGAGTATCCTTGAGGCCCTCCGAGATTCACGAACTTTCCTCTGGTTCCGTGGTGCAGAGCGAGGATTATTCCTTCCGCGATGTCTCTACTGAATGCCATATCACGAATCGCCGATCCGTCCCCCCACACGACCACGGGATCCTCTTTCCGATCTATCCGCGTCATGAGTGCCCCTACGACCATGGCGTTTTCCGGATCGAAATTGTCTCCCGGTCCGTACACGTTGGTAGGCCGCACAATGCTGAATGTGTCCAGCCCGTACTGGACCCTGTAGGCGTGAATTTGAAGCTCGCCCATTCGTTTTGCCCAGCCGGCGAAATCCATGGGCGGCGCGTCCGGATTGTCATCTTCGCGGAGAACCTCGGCATTGGCATAGGCCCCAATTGAGCTTGTGTATACGAGCTTCTTCACCTTGTTCAGTCTGGCGGCTTCCAAAAGGTTGGTATTGAACATCAAGGTGGGGACAAAGTGACTGGCAAGCATAGTCCCGGACACCTTCATAGAGCCTTTGATCCCTGCCAGGTGGAAGACGAAATCCATATCGGCAGTAACTTCCTTGCAAAGATCCAACCTGGTGAGGTCGCCGAACACGTTTTCGGCTCTGGGATCAATTTGGATATGGTCAAGGGACACTATCCTGACATGGCTGCCGGCATCGCAGAGCATCTTCGCGACTTGTCTGCCTATCATTCCGGTACCGCCGGTTACGAGAGCTGTTTTTCCATGAAAACTTTCCAGGACTTCATCCCTGATCATGAGGATACTCCATGAATGCTGTTAGATTGGTCTCCAAACTA
>JBKQRG010000331.1:0-42166 GCA_052144015.1 Desulfomonilaceae bacterium | reverse complement strand
GGTTTCCTGAAACCCCGGGGGCGGTAATACTTAACGAAGCTATCGAAATAGGTAAAAAATACGGCGGTGAAAACTCCGCGGCTTTTATAAACGGCATACTGGACAGAATTCAAGTCCTGGAAAAACGGCCCAGTACTGCCGAGGAATTACGTGATATGATTGCATCGCTTGACCAATCCGCTTCAATAAGCTAAAATTATATTGGAATTTTTGTAGTCGCGGATTTGAGCCGCTTGCCCGGTCATTGGCGGCATATCAATGGTCGATCAATGCTATCTTCTTTCATAAACCTTCTTGGAAAAATTAGAATATTGGAATCGCTTTGCGTAATATCAACGGTTCTGATTGTGTTTGGTTCCGTGATCGAAGGGTATGCCCAGTCCACAGAGCGACAGGGGTCTTCCAGCTCCGACGGAAAGAATCAAGAACAAGCATACGCTCCTCTGGGCGAATCCGGTTATAAAGTACCTATCCCCGAAATCAGAATGGATCAAATCCTTGGCGGGCGACCTGCAAAACCGAAGCCTCCTCAACCGGAAAAGGATGAATCATCGTCACCCCAATCCAATATAGTGGAACCTGCGGAGAGAGATGAGCCGGAACAATCCGAACGGCAAGAAACCTCTGTGACCCCTGAGCCCCCTCGCCTTCCGTTTGATCCGGCGGCTCGAAAAACGGTTCCTGGACCCATCCTGCAAAAACCTAACATGGAGGAACCTGCTCCTATGGTTCCTCCGCTTCCAAAAGAAAATGTTTCGCCGCTTTCTGCCCCTGTTGCGCCCGAAGATCCGATGATCGCGCGGCCTCCGAAAAAAGAGGTGCTCATGAAGAGGACACCTCCCACGACCCCTCCTTTATTGGAGGCACAGCCTTCCAAAGAGACGCTCAAGAGCATGCATCTAAAAGCACAGGGACCCCCCCTTTCAGGGCCGATCGAGAACATTCCGCTTGGAAGCCGAGGAGAACCTGAAATCATACCGAGACGAGACCCGGAGCCCAAACCACTTCCTGCGTCTTTACCTGAGACGGAGCCGGAATCCAAACCGCTTCCTGCGTCTTTACCTGAGACGGAGCCGGAGCCTAAACCGCTGCCTGAACCGGTTACCGGGCCCGTGGAGCCTGTTATAGACAAACCGGCGCCAAAGGAAAGGACTTTGTCTGCGCCGTCCTCGGAGCCGGAGCCGCATAAATTAACACCCGAAGATAGGCCTTTTTTTGTCCCCTCTCTCGAGCCGGATAAGTCTGGCCCAAAAGAGCGCACATTAATCGTGCCTCCTATGGAACCAGTGCAAGAACAGTCGATTCCAAAAGAAACCCTTCCTGTATTTACACCGCCGGCTCCACCTCCAAAAGAGGTTTTGCGATCGCCTCTTAATGACGACATACCTGACACTCCGGAAATCAAATACTACTTGCGCGATACAGCGCCCATCTTGGAGGAACTGTCGCTGTTGATGACAAGAGCGCCTTCCATGACGACAGCTGATTATGATCCATCGGACGCGAACGCTCCTCTTTTTTCCAAGGATTTACAATTAAGAATGGACTCGATGAAGCGAGACCTGCAAATTCTTGACTCCAAGACCTTCGCAATAATTCCACCAAAAAGATATGAACAATTCCACGATCTTATCAGAGATTCCATAACACATACCCATCAAGCCTGTGACGCAATTCTCAACTATATAGCCGAGCCGAATGAAGAAAATTTCAAGCTGATTCAGGACCACCTTTTCAGAGCCAGGGAGTTAATTCAGAAAACGCGTGCTCACGGATAAGAAGTCAGGACCAATTCGGCGGGGCAAGCTTATAGATCCGGAGATCTTTACTTCGGTGTGATGTCCTCACAGCTGACTCTACGCGGCTCTGCCACTTTTCCCCAGACTTTGTCGGATTCTATTTTTTCAATAATAATTTCGAATTCGGATTTGTTATGAAAACTCGGAGGTAGGTGCAGTCTGACTGGAATATAGTTATCGGTCCTCGCTGTAATCAATCCCCTGGGCGATAACGACTCAGACACTACACTGAAATTCTTCCCTAAGAATCGATTGTAAAAACTCTGTCTCAGGCTTGCTGATAACGCCCTCAACTCTTCGACTCTTCGACGTTTAGTCTTTTCCGATATCCGTGGCTCGAAAACGGCGGCCGCAGTTCCCGGCCTCGGTGAAAAAGGAAATACATGCAAATATGCGGGCCTCAGATCCTTGATCAGATTCTTTGTATTGATGAAGGCCGATTCATCCTCCCCTGGAAATCCCACCATGATATCAAAGCCCACACATACGTCAGGAACCCGACTTTGTATTCGTTCCATCAAATTGCGAATCATGGAAGTGTTATATGGCCTTCTCATTCGATTCAAAACTTCATCGTCGCCGCTCTGGAATGGAATATGAAAATGCCGGCAGAGCCGCGGGTTTCCGGACGCTAATTCGATTAGGCGAAAGCTGATTTCATTTGGTTCCACGGAACTCAAGCGGAAACGTGAATTCGGGCATTGATCAAGGAGACGTTCGAGGAGATCTTCCAAGCAGAGCCGCGGCTGAAGATCTCGGCCGTAATGCCCGAGATGTACGCCGGTAAGAACTATTTCATCGAATCCCTTTTCGCCCAGATTCCGAGCATGGTCTACAACCAATTGCGCTGACAAACTTCTCGATGGACCTCTGGCTGTGGGAACTATGCAATAAGTGCAGCACTGTGAGCAGCCGTCTTGAATTTTCAAGAAAGTCCGCGAGCGACCCGGAATCCCGGATGGGCCCAAATCCATGAACTTGTTGCGTCCTAAAGGGGATTCTGTCGCAGTCGCGGAGATAGGTTTTCCGTCTGCATTTATTACTTCGTAAAAACTGTTGCTATCGACAGCGCTTAGAACAATGATATTATCCGAGATCTTGGCCAAGTTCGAGGGGCTCACCTCCGCGAGGCAGCCGGTGACCAATATTTTCGATGATGGGTATTTCTCAACCAATCGATTTACCGTTCTTCTCGATTTGCCTTCAGCCTTCATTGTTACACAACATGTATGGATTAGCACCAGATCGGGTTCGGCAGTTTTATCATCAATTCGATACCCGTTTTGCTGCAGGATGCGGGCTAATGATGCGGCCTCGGCCTGATTCACCTTGCAACCTAGCACTTGCACCAGAGCTGTTCTATTCATGGAAAGGGATCTCATTTTTCATGGAATCGTAATTTGCCCGGCCTTTCATTCATCTTCCGATCTCCGCTCTCGCCGGGGTAAACTTTCTTCCTTGAACGGGGAGCTGAATCCAACTGCTGTTTGGCGATGTGGGTTACGCCGACACGACTTAACTGATGACAGTCTCCATTTTTTAACTCTTTTGACACAATGTCTTAATCATGCTATCAATCCTGGGATGTTAGGTCAATTCTTCGCCGCTGGATGGTATCGTTCTGAGGCGAAAGTGACCCGCCGCATCTTAAATGAACCAAGCCGTCCATTTGGGGGCATTTCATTCCGCAGAAACCGGAGGCCCTTTTCCGTGAATTATAAACAACTTAAGGTGGGAATCACTAGCTTTGCCTTGCTTCTCATTGCCGCGATTTGTTGGGCTCAGGCGGATAAAGCGCCTGCTGAGGAAGGTGCAGCTACCAGTATAGATATACCAGGCCGTTTTTTCGACATGAAAATTCCGGAAGGTTTCAAACCTCAACCTGTCGAAGAAGGCGGTATACTGAAATGGGCAAAGGATTCCGGCGAGATCTTCCTTGTGGTGGGCGATCTATTCCATGAATCCGCAGACGTCGTATTTAAGGGGTTACGTAAAGCGGCGGATCAGGACAAGAAGATGGAGGAAGTGCGTACGCTCAAGATAAAGGGTGGACGCGGCCTGCTATACAAGGAAAAACCACCGGAAGATCCATTGAGATCCAGGGCCTGGAGATTGATCGTAGTTACAGATAAGAAGATGATCGATGTGGAGTTTTCGGCTCCGGCCAAGGAGTTTGAGTCGTTTGCTCCGGCGTTTGAAAAAGCCGTCGCCTCGTTCAAGCTGAAAACGTCTTAATGACAAGGACAAAGAGTCATGGACGATGATGCCACAAGCAATCTGCTGAGGGTCATCCCACCAATCGACAGGATATTGAAGGATCCTTTACTTGCCTCTCTTCGGGACACCTACTCGGAACCAGTGGTCAAAAGGTTGGTAAGGGCCGCTGTGGACGAAGTGCGGGAGGAAATACGCGAGGGAAAGGCTACCAAGGAAGCATGTCGCACACCGGCCATTATTTTTCGAGCCGGCGGGATCGGCATGCGACGGCTAGCACCCAAGCTTATGCCGGTAATTAATGCTACAGGAGTTATTGTTCATACTAATCTCGGACGTTCTCCTTTGTCGATGAGAGTTATCGATCGAATCGCGGAAATCGCTATGTCGTACTCCAATCTGGAATACAACATAGAAAAGGGAGAACGCGGGGAAAGAAATTCGCACCTGAGACAATTAATGGAGGAACTTACAGGCGCGGAAGCCACCTTGGCGGTAAACAATAATGCTGCTGCGGTGCTGCTGGCGTTATCCAGCCTGGCTGCCGGCCGTGAGGTCATTGTTTCGCGAGGGGAACTTATTGAGATCGGGGGCTCTTTTCGAATACCGGATGTCATGGCCCGTTCGGGCGCAATACTAAAAGAGGTGGGCGCGACTAATCGAACCCACCTCAGAGACTATTTAGCGGCAATAACCGAAAATACCGCCCTGATTCTGAAGGTGCACACGAGCAATTACCGGATTGTGGGGTTCACCAGGGAAGTCTCACTGGACGAACTTGCGACTCTTGGAAAGGAAAAAGGCATTCCGACCATGATGGACCTCGGTAGCGGTTGCCTTGCTGATTTGGCGCCTTATGGCTTGCCCGACGAGACAACTGTTCAAGAGGTCGTTTCCAAAGGAATAGACGTGGTCAGCTTCAGTGGAGACAAGCTGTTGGGAGGTCCGCAGGCGGGGATTTTAGCCGGTAGGGCGGATCTCATCGAAAAAATGCGAACTAATCCTTTGGCTAGAGCTCTTCGTATGGATAAACTTACGCTCGCCGGCCTTGAAGCTACCCTTGAAGAATACTTGCGGCCGGAAGGACCTGCTAAAGGCATACCGACTTTGGATATGATCATGAGAGCCCCAGCGCAACTGGAAGAAAGCGCCGCAAATTTATCCGCTGCAATCAAAGAAAGGACAGGCGAAGGAGCCGACCTGAGCGTTGAGCCCGGCATCGGCAGGGTGGGCGGAGGAGCGTTGCCCATGAGCGATCTCCCTGGTCCACGTGTTGCCATACGGCCGCGAAAGATCTCAGTCGCACGACTGGAACAGAATTTGAGGTCCGGTGAACCACCGGTGATAGGGATCATCAAAGATGGGACCCTTCTATTAGACCCACGAACCCTGCTCAAAGATCAGGCTGCTCTGATCCCCAAGTTGGTCGGAGCGGCATTGAAAAAACAGTAACAATTCGGCCACGACAACTCGCATCGCACCGCCGGACCAACTCACATGCAATGGATATTCCTTCGTTCCTTATCATTCCTGATGATGCAAATCCCGATCGGGCAGACCGAGTTCTGGCCGCCTGTTTTCGAAATCTTGGGACGCGCTCACAATTCACTCGTCTGATTCGATCCGGTCGCGTTCTGTCGGAATGTGAATCTCTGAGGCCGTCCAGTATGCTTCAACCGGGAGATCGCATTGAAATCCTACCGGAGCCTGCATCATCAAAACGAGTTTCTGAAACAATTCCTAATTTCAAAATAATTTTTGAAGATGATGATCTGATTGTAGTGGATAAGCCGCCGGGGCTGGTGGTCCATCCTGCGGCGGGTTGCCGTTCTGTGACGCTCATGGAGGCCCTGGTGAAGACCCGGCCGCAAATGGTGGGTGTCGGCGAAGAGAACCGATGGGGAATTGTTCATCGTCTGGACAAGGACACCTCGGGGGTGATGGTCGTAGCTAAAACGGTTGTGTCTCATGCTTCTTTATCGGTTCAGTTTAAGGAGCATTCGGTTCACCGGATTTATCTTGCCCTAGTACGAGCAACCCCAACCCGAAATGAGGGGACAATAGACGTTCCTCTGGGGAGACATGTCAAAGACAGGAAGAAAATATCAATACACACGCGCAAGGCCCGTCGCGCGCTCACTCGATGGCGAATTGTCGAACGGTTCGGCGGCTTAGCCCTTCTTGCCATCGCGCCTCAGACCGGACGAACCCACCAGATTAGGGTGCACTTAGCATCCGTAGGCTTGCCTGTCGCCGGGGATCAAGTGTACGGAACAGCCGGCAAAAAGGTCGAAGCCAAGATGCCTCACTTAAGAAAAGCGCTGGAATATATAAAAAGACAAGCCCTGCATGCAGCGATATTGGGATTCAGGCGCCCGGAAGATTCGCAATATTTAGAATTCTATTCTCCGCTCCCTGAGGACATGACAGAGGTCATGAGATCATTACCGGATACAAAATAGATAAATGCTAAAAATTAACAGTGGAGCAAGAATGCCTCATTGTTTCCTCAGCAGGATCTCTTGTCTGCATTTTGATAATCGGAAGGCATCACTCTGGAAAGTCGATATCTCCTCTGATAACAGTTTATTACGGAGACTTAGCCGAAAATTGGACTGAAGATTTTCGAGTTCCGCTGGATCGCGTGAGCAAGGAGATTGGCTGGGAACAACTATCTATCACTATTTAGGAATTCTTAAAGTGGACTGGCGAAAATTCCGCATATACCGATGACAAGAAGTTTTCGCCAACATGGCCCGCGTTCGAGACATTTTTGCCGCTTGACTACAACCCACCAATTTTATTAAGATGCCGTATCAGGGGGCGGCTATGATCTGTCGCTTTCTCAAAGTTGTTTCGGATGGCTTTCCGTTCGCGGCGCTCGCTTGGAGCATGGTGCTGATAATTGGGCCTAGTGCAGCGTGGTGCCAAGCGCCAGGGTATCCTCCGGCACAACCTGTGCCAGGTTATCCGCAGACCGTGCCCGCACAGCCCATGCAACCGCCGGCTCCGGGACCTCCTGTACAGCAGCAGATGCAGGGAGAGTATGCATTTCGAGGGGATCTGACCAACGAGCAATACGGTGAATGTTTAGGATTAGAAAGAACCTGGCAAGCAAATTGGTATAGGTACACGGCCGAGTACCAGCGGGCAATGACGGTGAGTTCCAAAGATCCTATTTACCCGCAGGTTACCTGGTACGTTCAGGGCCTCAAACAGCAATTGGATCAATCGTGGAATACCTTCAGCAGCAAATGCCTCTATTTTCCGACCCGAGAATGACCCGCTTTTATTACTTTCCTCTACAATAAAATACTCATGCAGACACTCCCCTCCAGTGAAACAATAGATCACGGTAGAAAGGCTCCGGACACGGTTTCGATGGACAGCCCATCGGCATTTACATCACCCCGTGTTATAAGGTCCATATTGATATTCGTGGTCGCAGGGGTGGTCCTGTATGCCGGAGCGACAGTTGCATCTGATTATAAAACGATCGTAGCCTCTTTGTTGAGATTTCCGATATTAATATTGTGCGAGGTTGTCGGACTGGTATTAATTGGCTGGCTCCTTAGAGGCTGGCGATTTTATTATTATTTGAAGCAAAACAACAATGAAGTCCCTCTCGGATATTCAATAGCAGGCTTTTTGGCGGGATTTGCGCTGACCGGGACACCAGGAAAAATAGGGGAAGCAGTAAAAGCTGTATTTTTCAAGCAAGACTACAATATTCCGGTAACGCGCGTTTTAGGCATTGTCATGATGGAACGACTAATGGATCTCTGGGGCGTGCTTTTGCTGGGATTATTTTCTCTGGTGCTCTTTGCCGGCTGGTCGCGTTTGTTTCTTCTTTGCGCTGCAGCGGTGATTGCCGCAGGGATTTTCCTATGCACTGAGCGTCTTTATCGCCCGGCTCTTGAGTTTTGCGGCCGCATCTCTTTTCTCTCTTGGATAAGCGCTCGTGTTCTCGGGATTTTGGCTACGGGACGTGAGCTTATGACGCCTCGGATATTTGTCGTAGGGCTGCTGGTATCAACCGTCGCATGGGGAATGGAATCAATATCACTCTATCTGATATTGCATGGGCTTGAACTTCCCTCGACTTTGCTGGAAGCGAACTTTGCTTACTGTTTTTCCACGATTGTTGGAGCTCTATCCATGTTGCCAGGCGGTATTGGCGGAACCGAGGTCAGCATGATCGGGATTTTCAAATTCATGGGAATCTCATACACCGAAGGTCTGCCCGCTGTGATACTTATCAGACTCTGCACCCTATGGTTTGCGGTAGTGGTGGGCATAGTGCTCATGATTATCCTACTGGCCCGATCAAAGAGTGAAAAGGCCGGCGGAGGAAAATTTTTGCAAGAAGCCCCCCCCGCCGCTCCTTTCAAGAACACCTGATATGGCGTCTTTGCCGGGTTCGGCGGCGTTGCCGCGAAAAACAAAAGCTCCTTTCAAACTAATCTTTTGCCGAAAAATAAGAAATTCCAAGCGGGGACCCTAAAACACTGGCCGGAATTGTCGTGACTGCCTCACAAAATGGGACATTCCTCGCAATGGTCCCGCGTTATGTGACTTGGTGGATATGCATGCTGATTGTTACTTCTTGACGGTTTCCTCGCTACTTTGGTAATAGTACAGGCTGGAGTTCTGTAAGGCTGACGACTTTTGCCCATCATGGACGGAGAGGCGATTGTTCGCCTCATCCGGAGGTGCATATCATCTAGTGGCCCTTGCTTTCCTTTTTCTAAAGAATAAGGATAGTTCCGGAGTATTGTTCCGGGAGGAGATTGGCTTATGAGTGATGAGTACGACGTGGAGTTGACTGAGGAGCATATAATGCTCCGGGACACTGTTCGGAAATTCGCGGAGAATGAAATTGCCCCAGTCGCGGAGAAGGACGAGAACGAACATCGTTTTCAACGAGAGTTGGTTAACAAGATGGCCGAACTCGGTTTGTTCGGCTGCCCTGTTCCGGAGGAATACGGCGGAAACGGAATGGGGTACCTGGCCCACGCCATAGTCACTGAAGAAATTGGCAGAGTGTCAGGCTCTCTCCGAGTTGGATTCAACATGCAGACTATGGGGACCGCGATGTCGATCCTCAAATGGGGCAGTGAGGACCTGAAGCGGAAGTATATTCCCGCATTGATGTCTGCGGAGATGATCGGCTGTTTTGGAATCACGGAACCTGATGCGGGCTCCGATACGGCTGCAATGTCGACCATCGCGGTTAAGGACGGCGACAACTACATCATCAATGGCCGAAAAATGTGGATAACGTGGTCGCCCGTGGCGGATATGTCGATAATTTTCGCCATGACGGATAAGAAATCCAAACACAGGGGCATGAGCGCCTTTGTTATGGACATGCATTCGCCCGGGGTTTCCGCACCTGCAATACCTGATAAACTCGGAATCTGGTCCTGTCCAACCGGCGAAATCATCATGGAAGATGTGAAAGTGCCTGCCGCAAATCTTCTCGGAAAAGAAGGAGACGGTTTCGGGTACCTAATGCGAGAACTGATCAGTACTAGACTATCAGCCGCGGCGGGAGCAGTCGGTACGTGTCAAGCCGCTTTGGATGTGGCCATTAAATATGCTACCGAACGCAACCAGTTCGGTCAACCAATTGCGGGATTCCAGATGGTTCAGGAAGTGGTCGCCCAGATGGTGGCGGAAACCGAGGCTGCCAGGGCACTGGTCTGGCGATGCGCAATTCAGAAGGACCGAGGACTGGTCAACAATATGCGTGAGACGTGTCTCGCAAAATACTATGCATCGCGCGCTGCGGACAACGTACCGGATCTTGCCCTTGAGGTTCTCGGCGCGTATGGATATTCCAATGAATATCCGATTGCACGAATTCTGCGGGACGGCAAGGTTTATAAGATCCTTGAAGGTTCAAGCAACATAATGAAGATGATCATAGCCACCGACGCACTTGGAATAAAAAAGGCCAACAGGTAATTTGACAAGGCCACCTTTTCAAGCGTTAAATGTAGGCAAGTAGATCGAGGATTGGAGAAGCAGTTTTCAATCCTCGATTTTTTTAAATGCTGTCAAATCTTGTAAATTCAGCGTAATTGCACAAAAGCTCATCTTGCGCGGTCATGTTTGTTGGCAATTCAATATTGAATTGGGAAAAAATCACAAGCATATTGTCGACCAGGCGGATTTCTGAACCAGTATGCTACATCTTCATATCGGGATTTGCTATTGTGGCCTGCCTCGTATCCCAAATCGTCCGAGAGACGATCGAAGAGAGAACAACGTGCAATGATGGTGTCTTTTCGAGATAATACTTCTAAGATCGAGGGGGAGTTTGAGTGAACTTGATCAGAAATCGTTTCACCGCTGAGATCATTTTTGAAGGCGAGGCCGAGTCATTGAAATCTTTGATAGAGGAAGCGGTGACATTGCATATTGATTTATCCGCTGCCAATCTAGCCGGCGCAGATTTGCGAGGCGCACAACTGGGGCATGGCATCTTCTGTGGAGCTAAGCTAACAAATGCTAATTTGACTGAGGCTAGATTATACGAGGCTAATTTGGATGGGAGCGATCTAACGGGAGCGGATCTGTCGGACGCGAAGATTCTTACAGGTCGTTTGGCCAAAGCGTTTCTCATTGAGGCAAATCTTTCGAGAGCCAATCTTTACAAAACGAATTTATCGGAAGCTGATTTGTCGGGCGCCCAGATGGCAGGCGTGAACCTCATGATGGCGGATCTTTCAAACGCGAGGCTGGCATGGGCTGATCTGTCTAAGGCGAATTTAAGAGATGTGGATTTATCGGGCGCAAATCTTCACAAAGTTAATTTATCTAGGGCCAAGCTCATTCGGGCGAGACTAAGTGGAGCCAGGCTATTCGAAGCTGATTTATCCGGCGCGGATTTGTCCAACGCGGTGCTGTTCAGGGCCGATCTTTTTTCAGCAGATCTGTCAACAGCGAGATTGTTCAAAGTCACACTCACCGAAGCAGATCTGACCGGGGCAAACCTTAATAAAGCCACGTTGTGGGGAGCGATTCTCACCGGCGCGAATTTGTCAGGAGCGAACCTCAGCCAAGCAAATCTGGACGGCGCTGATTTAACAGGGGCGAATTTGGAGCAAGCAATGTTGGACGGGGTTGATCTCTCGACCGCCGATCTCACCGGAGCCAAGGGCTTATAGTATAATCTCCATGTCCGATTCAGATCTGAGAGAAGCTGAGTTTCAGTTGCTACAAGAAGAATTCAATGAAGTACGAAAGCGATCACGATAAGTATTATTACAGATCTCTGCGCAGGAACATGGCTCTTACAATAATGATTGTATCGGCCATCCCGCTGATTCTTATTTCTGCTATCACACGCCATTATTTTCAAGTTTCCTATCGAGATAAGGTGCTGAACAATTCGAAGCTGGGAATAGCCAATCATCGCCAATTAATTGAGAATTTCCTGACTGAAAGGATTGGTGCACTGCGAGTCCAGGCAAAGTCGTTTACCTTTGATCAGCTGAGTGACGGGGCTTTCCTGAGAGACAGACTGGCTATTCTCCAGGAAGAATACGGCCCATCCTTCATGGATCTCGGAGTGGTGAATGACATTGGTAAACAGGTCGCGTATGCAGGACCTTACAAGCTGCAGAACGCGGACTATTCAGAGGCTGAATGGTTCCAGAAGGCGCTCAAGAAAGATTACTATGTCAGCGATGTCTTTTACGGTCTTCGAGGTTTCCCCCATCTGGCTTTGGCTGTTCGACAGGAACAAAGTGGACAAAAATGGCTTTTGCGTGCCACTATCAATTTTGAATCGTTCAAAACGTTGGTTGAGAACATCGGCTCCGGTCCTGCCGGAGTTGCATTTATTTTTAATAAAGAAGGAAAGTTACAGGCCGGAATTCAACGCGCCGCGATTCTGCCGAAAGACGATTATTTGAATTTCCTTGCTTCCAAACCAGGATCGGATGATGAGGTGGGAATTGTCCAAAGGTCCAATGACGAAGGAAGCGATTCCCTCGATCTTATGACGCGACTGAACGATGGTGGTTGGGTTTTGGTCCACCATCAAAGTGCAGAAGAAGCATACGCGGAATTGTATGCCGCTCGCAGATCCGCCATACTGGTCTTCTTCATCGGGATTCTCGGTATAGCTGTAGGCAGCGTGTTCCTCTCACAACGAATGGTAAAGCACATTGCTCAGGAAGCCCAAGAAAAGCAAACAATTAATCAGCAGCTGATCGAAGCGGGCAAACTGGCTTCCCTAGGTGAATTGGCGGCCGGAGTGGCCCATGAGGTCAACAATCCGCTGGGTATAATGTTGCAGGAAGCAGGTTGGATGCAAGATTTACTAGAGGAAGAGGACCTTAAATCATTGCCAAACTTAGACGAATTCAATAAATCTCTGAACAGAATGCAAACCCAGGGAAGGCGTTGCAAGGAGATTACACACAAGCTCCTGAGTTTTGCCAGGAAAACGGAACCAACTGTAAAAACCACCCAACTGAACGAACTCATCAAAGAGGTGGTGGATTTGTGCCAGCAGAGGGCGCATTACAGCAATGTGCAGGTGAATACAAATCTTCAGGACAGCCTTCCATTGGTGAATGTTTCGCCGTCGGAAGTTCAGCAAGTGCTTCTTAATTTGATGAACAACAGCCTGGATGCTATGGGGGACAAAGGTGGAACCATCAGCGTGACCAGCCGAGTCGATGACAATAGTGTAATCGTAGATGTAGCTGATGACGGTCCGGGCATACCTGAAGCAAATTTACTGCGAGTATTTGAACCCTTTTTTACAACCAAGCCGGTTGGGCAGGGTACCGGCCTGGGGCTTTCTATATGTTACGGTATCGTTAAGAAAATGGGTGGTGATATCCGGGTGGAAAGCGAGCTAGGGTTAGGGACAACTTTCCACGTATACTTTCCGCAAACAGACAAGAAGTCCGGAACACTGTGAATAAATTCATTTCAACATCGACCCCCAACATTAACGTCAAATAGAAGTCCATACATCGCAAACGAAAGATACCGCGAACGAAAGATGGCGGTCCAGAGGAACCGGAAACATTAAAGGCATTAGTACTGCAATGAGCTTTGGATTTACAATACTCCATAAAGATACCGGGAGCATGGCCCGGTCCGGCACGTTGATCACTGGTCGAACGCAGATTCCCACTCCGGCATTCATGCCCGTCGGCACACGAGGAGTGGTGAAGACGGTTTCAGCTCAGGACGTGTGGGAAATCGGATATAGGCTTATTCTTGGAAATGCTTATCATCTGTATCTGCGGCCGGGGCATCGGGTTGTAGAACAATTAGGTGGGCTCCATCATTTCATGAACTGGCCGGGCGCGATATTGACGGACAGCGGAGGATTCCAAGTCTTCAGCCTCGCGCGGCTGCGGAAAGTGACTGAGGAAGGCGTTCTGTTTCAGTCACATATCGACGGCAGCTCTCACATGTTCACTCCGGAACTCAGCGTTGAGGTGCAGGAATCATTGGGAGCCGACATAATAATGTGCCTCGATGATCTTAAAGGTTATCCGGTTGAAAAAAGTGAAGCGGAAGAGGCCGTACACAGAACAACTCGCTGGGCCGGGCGATGTATGCAAGCCAAAAAAATGGTTGACCCAGCATTGTTCGGCATAGTACAAGGGTCGATGTACCCGGAACTGAGGAAACTGAGCGCCCTCAGCCTCGGTTCACTGGGATTGGACGGATATGCCGTCGGCGGCCTGAGCGTCGGGGAACCTCGCGAGACAATGATCGAAATGATTGAGGTAACCGTTCCGTTGCTCCCCGAAACGGTGCCTCGATACGCGATGGGAATTGGAAAACCCCAGGACATACTGGACGGAGTTTTGAGAGGGGTGGATCTATTTGACTGCGTGATTCCCACCCGCAATGCCAGAAACGGGATGCTGTTTACTTCCCGTGGACCATTGAACATACGAAACGCCCGCTACAGTGATGACTCACTCCCTGTGGATTCCGACTGCAAATGTCCGCTGTGTAGAGACTATTCAAGGGCCTATTTGAAACACTTGTTTCTGGAAAAGGAGATTTTGGGCTTGCGTTTAGCAACGGTCCACAATCTTGTTTTTTATTTGAAATTAATGGAGAGTATTCGAAAGGCAGTCGAAACGAACCGACTCAATTATTTCGCGGCGGAATTCAAGGCAAATATGGAGGAAAATGATGATTGATACGGTTTATGCCATGGCCCCTGGGGGTGGCGCTTCAGGAGGCGGAGATATGAATACTCTCCTGAGCTTCGCGCCCATGGTATTGATTTTTGTGGTCTTCTATTTTCTATTGATAAGACCGCAGCAGAAGAAAGCCAAGGATCTAAGAGTAATGTTGGAGAACCTTAAAAAGGGCGACTCAGTCATCACTCAAGGCGGTATCTATGGCAAGATAGCCTCGATTCAGGACCAGGTAGTCACTTTAGAGATCGCAGACAAGGTGCGGGTGCGTGTCGCCAGATCCCATATAGCTGGAATCGCCTCCACGGGTTCCGGTTCCGCTATTGAGCCGACTTGATTAGGAGTGCATAGAGATGATTCAGAGCCTGCAATGGCGCATAGCATTAATAGTGGCAGTCCTGGTCGTGAGTTTTTTCTTGGTCTATCCTTCCCTCGGGCCGGTGCCGCCGTGGTGGGCAAAATACCTCCCGAACAACCCTGTTCGGTTAGGCCTTGATCTTCAGGGCGGCCTTTACCTCGTGCTCGAAGTCGAGGCGGACAAGGCTGTCGAAGCGCTTGTGGACCAGGCAATGTCGGAGACTTCGGCCCTTATGAAGGATGCAAAGATACGATATAATGACATTCTGCGAACGTCATCCACCGGGATGACCGTCTATTTGAAGGACCCTGATCAGGGCCCCCTTTTTGACGAGAAAGTTCTGGATAAGCTCCAAAATTTTAGAAAGATTTCGTCCGGCGCCTCTGATAAAGGCTTTGAAGTCCAGCTTCAACTGGATCAAAAGGTAGTCGAGTCCACTGCGCAAAGGGCTATACGTCAGGCGGTGGACACAATCAGAAATCGTGTCGATCAATTCGGTGTGGCCGAACCCGATGTCACAATTCAAGGAACCGACAGAATTGTAGTTCAGCTGCCTGGGTTGGCGGAAGATCTTACTCGAGCGATAGACATTATCAAAAGAACAGCCCGACTGGAATTTAAGCTTGTAGACGAAAAAGGTGATCTGGCCGCGGCTCAAAAAGGAGATATGCCACCCGGTGATGAAATCCTTTACGAGATCCGCCGTAACGCCAGAACAGGCGCAACCACGCGCACTCCGTTGCTTTTGAAGAAGCAGATCCTTCTGACAGGAGATGTAATCACAGATTCAAAAGTTCATCCGGACAATATGGGCCGAATGATCGTTCACATGGATTTCAATCGACAAGGGGCTACTGCATTCGAGAGAATAACCGGAGAGCATGTTGGAGAAAAACTCGCAATCATTTTGGACAATAGAGTATATTCTGCCCCCGTGATTAAAGACCGAATCGCGGGAGGGTCCGCGATAATTGAGGGAACATTCACGCCCGAAGAAGCACATGACCTCGCATTGGTTCTCCGCGCAGGTTCGTTGCCGGCTCCGGTCAAAATCCTGGAAAACAGGTCTGTGGGGCCGTCACTTGGTGAGGATTCGATTCGTCTCGGTCGCAACGCAATATTATTGGGCATAATCCTTATCGCTATTGGTATGACAATTTATTATAAATGGTCGGGGATTGTGGCGGATATTGCTCTCATCACGAACCTTTTACTAATTATGGCTGTCATGGTTTCGCCTGGGCTGCGGGCCACACTGACCCTTCCGGGACTTGCCGGTGTCGCTCTGACCATTGGTATGGCCATCGATGCAAATATTTTGATATTCGAGCGTGTGAGAGAAGAACTACGAATGGGGAAGTCAGCTAAGGCTGCCATGGACAACGGATATACCAAGGCTTTTATAACTATTTTGGATACACACGTCACCAATATTCTGGCGGCTCTCCCCCTCATCCAGTTTGGCACAGGGCCGATCAAAGGATTTGCGGTTACTTTATGCATAGGTCTTGTGATCTCTCTGTTTACAGCTTATTTCCTTACCCGCACTATTTTTGATTTCTTCTTTGATATTAAACGAATTACGCGTCTGAGCATTTAAATATAGGGCCGGTAAAGGTTTGAACAAAGTATATTTCACGAAGTCAGAAGGATACGACCCGTGGAGCTTATAAAACCGAACACGAATATAGATTTTCTTGGAAATCGATACTATGCGTACGCGTTTACTACCGTGATGCTCGTTCTGTCCTTGTTATCCATTCCGATCAAAGGCCATGTTCATCTCGGGATAGACTTCAGCGGTGGTGTTGTAGCCCAGCTGCGCTTCAACAAAACAGTAGATACCGATCACGTAAGGGAAGCTTTGGTGCCTTTGGGGGAAAATGTTGTAGTCCAGAAGTTCTCAGCGGCTACTGAAGAATTTGTGCTTAGGATGGAATTGCCTGAAGGCGGAGCCGAAAAACTCTCGCAACGGATAAAAGAACTGCTGGATACTAAATTTGGCAAAGGCAGCACAGAAATACGTAGCCTTGAGGCGGTAGGCCCAAAAGTTGGGAAGGATCTTCAGGAATCTGCAATCTGGGCCACAATTATCGCCCTTGGACTGCTGCTCATTTATATGGCATTCCGTTTCACTTTCACCATGGGGTTGGGCGCGATTTTCTGCCTTGTCCACGATCTGCTAATTGTTTATGGATTTTTCGCTTGGACCGGCAAGGAATTCAATCTAACCATTCTGGCCGCAATGTTGACCATTATAGGTTATGATGTTAACGACACCATAGTGGTTTGCGACAGGATAAGAGACAATTTAAAAATAATGAAAAAACAGCCCCTGATTCAGGTCTTCAACGATTCTATTAACCAGACGCTTTCCAGGACCGTGCTCACCAGCGGATTCACAATGCTTTCCGTCGTAGCTTTTTTGGTCTTCGAAACCACTGCCCTAAAAGATTTTGCCTGGGCGCTTATAGTGGGAATAATTTTTGGGACGTATTCTTCAATATTCGTTGCCACGCCGTTGGTCCTGGAGCTGGACCGTTACTTTCCCGTCAAACGCGGTGGTTAAAGCACTGCCGGCCAGATTCCGTTTATGAACCCACTTCCGCTTGGCCACGACCATATCTTAAATTTACTCCGGCAAACCGTTATTGAAGCACGGCCTGCGCACGCGTATCTTTTTTCCGGCCCGGATGGGGTCGGCAAGAAGTTAATGGCCGTACGGTTTTCCGAAATGCTTAATTGCCCTAGATTACAGGATGATTCCAGTGCTTCCTGCCCCGTCTGCCGCCGTATATCTGAGGAAAAACATCCTGATTTTATTATTGAGAAGCCTCTAAGAGGTATGATCCGCATTGACCGAGTGCGATTCATTCAAGGTTTTTTCCAATTCGCTCCCGTCGAAGGATTCTTCAGGGTAGCTGTTATAGACGATGCGCACACAATGAATCGCGCCGCACAGAACGCTCTCCTGAAAACACTTGAAGAGCCGCCGGCCGGTAGAGTTTTGATCCTTGTTACATCCAAACCTTTTCTTTTATTACCCACTGTTCGGTCCAGGTGCCGTCGCATAAGATTCAGCCCTATCAGGAATGACGTAATGCTTGAAATCCTGAACCAGCAAGGGATAAATCGAGAAGACGTACCGCTGATCGGCGCTATTTGCAGGGGCAGTGTGGGTCGTGCTTTGCAGATACGCGCATCTCATTTCTTGGATCTTAGGCATCAAGTGATCGAACTGTTAGCTGATTCCCAAAGCATTGGAATTCGTGGTAACCTGGAATTATCGGCTGAGCTCTCGAAGGATCGGGATGTTGCGCTTGACTCGATTGAAATCGCATTGTCCTGGGTTCGAGATCTTTTAGTTGTCAAAGAGGGTTCTTCCAGATCAGCAGTTATCAACTCGGATTTGCTTGACAGAATAGTCTTCTCAGCCGAACATCTTAGTACAGAGCAGCTCTTTTCAATTTACGATGAACTCCTCAAAGCATCAGAACTCATTGAAGCTGAAATTAACGTCAACCGAAATCTGGTACTTGATGTGCTGCATCTCCGAATACGCCGAATTCTCGCCGGCGAGTCCGTGCCCGTTGTGGCGACCGTCGGATGAAGAGAGATAATACATGGATTCTGACAAAACCAAAAAGTCATATCTGCCTCGATCATGGGGTACCGGCCGTGAGGAAAAACGTGAGGACAGCTCGGTTATAACTGGTGACATACAGAATGACAGCCCGAAAAATGACAGCGCTGAGAGCGATTCCCCAAAGCCCGTTTTGCAAAGCTCAAGAGATATCGGCATCGTTAGTGATCAACATGATCAATCCGAAAAGGCCGAGGCGGGCAGTGATGAGGATGTATCCACAAAGGCTCGGATTTTGGAAGTGCCAACTAAGGCATCCTCTTCTGCTCAGACAATAGTGGAGGATGCTGATTCTGATGTGGAGCGGGTACCGGAAACCCTATTAGATACCGAATACTCCGGATCGGCGCCCGAGTACGATAACATGGCCCATTCGGTGGCACACGTGCAACGGGCAGAAGATAAGCGACCACGCCGAGTCAAAATCAACATAGTAGGTGTCCGATTCGCATACGCCTGTAAAGTTTACCGTTTTGACTCGGGAGATCTTGAATTAAAAGGCGATGATTGGGTCATAGTTAAGACAGAGAAAGGACTCGGCTTAGGACGCGTGGCACTGCCGCCCTCGGAGCATGAAATTGATGCATCTCAGCTTGAAGGGCTTCGAAAGGTGATCAGGAAAGCCGGCAAGGTGGACTTTGACCAAAAAGCCCGTCTTCTCCAAAAAGAGCGTGAAGCTTATACATTCTGTCTTGAACGGATCGACGAATTGGGATTGCCCATGAAACTCGTGGGAGTTGATTGCTTCTTTGATGGCTCAAAGTACGTCTTTTTTTTCACGGCGGAAGGCCGCGTGGACTTCCGTGAGCTTGTGAAGCAACTTGTCGTTCGATTCCCCGTACGCATTGAAATGCGACAGATCGGCGTCCGCCACGAGGCCAAAATGACCGGCGGTATAGCCTGCTGCGGGCAGGAACTCTGTTGCTCTCGATTCCTAACGGATTTCAGACCCGTTTCTGTAAAGATGGCAAAAGCTCAAAATCTATCTTTAAATCCGACCAAAATATCCGGGGTTTGCGGGCGATTGATGTGTTGCCTGGGCTACGAGCATGAAATTTACGAGCAGTTCAGGAAAGGACTTCCTAAGGTCGGGCGGGTGGTGGTTATTAACAAGGGACAAGGCGTTGTCACCAAACACAATGCCCTCGCTGAAACAGTATCTGTGCGACTGGAAGATGAAACCGTGGTGGAAGTCACCAAAGAAGATATACTTGAAATCATTGGTACATCACAGCGGAGCAACAACGAACCCGATGAAGCAGATGCGGACAATTTCTGCGATTCGGATGACGAAAAAGATTCTTTAGAATTCAATGAAGAGATCTGACAAAGGCCAACGACCCTGCGATTTTGTCGGATAACACGGCCGTATTCTTGCTGATGCCCGTATTCGTGTCCGCCAAAAGCTGCTGCGCGTCGATACTGAACCTATTGCGATGGGACTCCCCCAGAAGCACTCCGCATGGCGAGACCTCATAAATTTCACGCTGCAAAATTTACATGGGGATGGCTCGCATAAAAAGATTTACGATAAATGGTTGGGAATGAATACTGCACAGGGCTTCTGCCAGACGAAGAATCGACATCTGTCCGCATTAGGGATACAATCAATTCTGCTTGTTCTTGATAAATAATATACAGAGACAAGCAATTTATGTCGCATCCTGTCTATCCTCACCTCCAGGCGATCGACGAAGGCCTGGAGAAGGGACAGCTGATTCCTTTTCCCAATTGTTGTGGAACAAGAGGGGATGAGGATCAGCCTCTAGATGGGTCGATAAATAACCCTGTTTTCGGGCCACAATTTCGATTGATTAATTCTCTTGGGGCACAACATGAATCGAGTCATATTGGGGACTGCCGGGCATATTGATCACGGAAAGACCGAATTGGTCCGAGCGCTGACCGGAATTGATACGGATCGCCTCAAAGAAGAAAAGCAGCGCGGAATAAGTATCGAACTCGGTTTCGCATTTTTGGATTTAGGGGACGACGTTAGGATCGGAATTGTAGATGTGCCCGGGCATGAAAAATTCGTACGCCAAATGGTGGCTGGTTCCGGCGGTATAGATATTGCCGCGTTGGTTGTGGCCCTGGATGAAGGAGTGATGCCCCAAACTACGGAGCATTTGGATATTCTGAAATTACTGGGTATTAGACTCGGACTGGTTGTTCTAACGAAACTCGATCTCGTTGACGATGAGCTTGCATTATTAGCCGAAGAGGACGTCAAGGAGCTAGTTAAGGATTCTTTTCTTGAAGACGCGCCTATGATGCGGGTTTCTTCGCGCACAGGCGAGGGAATACCCGAGCTGCGGCAAATACTTACCAAACTGGCAAAGCAGGTTCAGGAGCGGCCGATCCATGGTCTACTGCGCCTTCCAGTGGATAGAATTTTTTCATTAAAGGGACATGGGACTGTTGTTACGGGGACTCTCATATCCGGATCCATTGCTATTGGGGACGAGGTCGAGATACTTCCCGGCGGTACTCGTACTTCGGTTCGTGGGCTTGAATCACATAATCGACGTGAAGATAGAGCGTTTCCCGGCGAGCGAGTGGCGGCAAATCTTAGGGGTCTTGAGCAATCTGGCATTCAGAGGGGAGAAGTGGTTGTTCATCCGGGCCAGTTTAAACCCTCTTCAATCATAGATGTCAAACTGACGGTCCTTCCTCGGGCGCCTATCCCTTTGAGGAGCGGCCGAAAGGTGCGTATGCATCATTTCACTTCTGAAGTGGAAGCGCGAGTGATTCTACCGGACATGGCAGAACTTGAATCGGGCCGTTCTGCGATGGCTCAGTTGCGCACGTCGAGCCCAATAGTACCCTCAGCGGGGGATCGATTTGTGATAAGGGCCTTGTCCCCTTCTGTTACCCTTGGAGGAGGGACAATACTCAATCCGCGTGGAATCAAACTAAGGGCACGTACCGCGAAATCACTGAGCGAATTGGATGTTGAAGATGATTTGAGTATTATAGCGGCTCTCGTACGAAGCAGCGGTTTGACAGGCGTTGCAAAAAACGAGCTTATCGGATTATCAGGTTTTACGGCTAAACGCTTGGATAAAGCTCTTATATCACTATTAAATTCCCACACCGTAATCCGGTTCGATCCTTCCGAAAATCGTCTTATTCATCGTGATTTTGTGGAGTTGGTACAAAAGAAAATAACGAATCATCTTAATTCATTTCATGTGGATCAGCCGCTCAAACAAGGAATTTCCAAACAGGAGCTTCGCTCAGCAGTTCCGGGCGGAGACAAACTTTTCAAAATAGTGCTGGACGCTCTTGTCTCAAACAACCAAGCGGTTGATCAAGGAGATACAGTGCGGTTGGCGTCCCATCAGGTAAAACTGAAAGACGAAGAGAAAGACCTTAAGGATCGGTTGCTGAAAATGATCTCCCAAGGGCGACACTCCCCGCCTCTCCTGAAGGAAATTATAGAAAGTATCAAGGGTGATCCCAAACAGATCAGGACGTTTCTGGGCATCTTGGAAAAAGAAGGCAAGCTGATTCGAGTGAAAGAGGATCTGTATTTTTCAGAAGCATTTGTTAGTGATGTTAAACGCAAGTTGGCAGAATTTATCGCGAGGGAAGGCGGTATCACTCCGTCCCGTTTCAACGAAATCACCGGATCCTCAAGAAAGTACAATATACCTTTGTTGGAATATTTTGATCGCGAGCGGTTCACAATAAGAGTGGGCGATCAGCGGGTGCTCAGAGGTTCGGGAAATTCCGGAGCAGGTGGCAAGGCAGAGTAGAAACTTTTGAGAGTCTTGATTTGTTCCCAACATTGAGTTCTCTGGTTCTCGAAATTCTTGGCTGTTTGTGTGGATCTCTGTTCTATATGTTTTACCAACGCCCAAGCCTGAAGATCCATACATGCATAACCATTTTCGAGAAGACGTATGAGTTGCCTGTCGAGATCAGTAATACGTCTCTGAGAAACTGCTTTCAGTTTGGCACGAATTACGCGGATCCGCTTTTGGACATTTATCGTGTGTTCCAAAGCGGCTTCTTTTGTTAGAATTTCGGCGACCAAGTGATCCGCGGTCATCCCAAGCAGAAGAAAGCTGTCATTAAGGTACGCAGTTGCAGTTTCGGTAAAGGCGCTAAGGAAAAGCTCAGCATCTCCGGCAGCCTGGACCGTGACTGGGAGAAACATCAAGAATATCATCGCTGAGCAAAGAATTAGTTTCATGATTTCTTTTTTCAAAAGCGCGAAATTTCATATCATGGCGCCGGAAAGGAGACAACATCTTTCATGAGAATCCTTCTTCACTCGTGTTGTGCCCCGTGCCTTGTGATTCCCCTGGACGATTTACGGTCCGAAGGACACGAGATCACGACTTTATTTTACAACCCGAATATTCATCCCTATTCGGAGTACCTTAGACGTCTGGATGCTTTTACCGCGTACACCCAAAATAAGAATGTTCCAGTACTCACGTTGGAACAGTCGGACAGCATGGATAGATGGTTCCAACAAGTTGTCTTCCGTGAGTCCCAGAGATGCCGGATGTGTTTCAATTTTCGGATGGAGATGACGGCGCGATTGGCGGAATCCAAAGGTTTTGAGGCATTCTCCACTACTCTGCTTTATAGTCGTTTTCAAAAACACGATCTCTTGAAAGCGACATGTGAAGCTATTGCCGAGAAATATAAGATTCCCTTCTTTTACAGGGACTGGCGAACAGGTTGGAACGAAGGCGTCCGAAGATACCGGACACTTGGGCTTTATAGACAGAAATACTGCGGGTGCATCTACAGCGAAAAGGAAAGGGTGTTGAAGATCATGTGACGACACATGCATTAGTTATGCAGGGCTAGGTAATGAAATTATTATTACCATGTGCTTTCCAGTATTTACCACACGCAAATGAAATTACCTGGCCACTGTCTTTTATGTTGCTTCGCCGGGACCTGATAGTGTATATAGGAGTCCAATCCGCACTCTCCAACAGGAAATTTATGAGAGATTTTTGCAGAAGGTTCCCTTTAAGGGTTCTGTGCATTAGCATAATCCTTGCGGCCATTCAAACAGGCCTGGTATGTGCCGGTAACTCCCTTTCAGCGGCGGGTTCCGGCGCGGAAGCTGATATGCCCTGGATTATGGTCAGTCTCGCTCGGGACGTTTGGTCCAAAGGTGGAAGACACGCTTTTTCAGTGATCAAGGAGATGAGCGGGAATCCGAACGGGATCAATGTCCATTTCAGTCAGATCACTCCCGAATTTATTGCTGACACTCAGCCCGCGTTCATAATCCTGAGCCCGCAGGGGACTCCGTGGTGCCGCTACTCAGGGGAGTCTGGGATTGCTTTACAGAATTTTCTATGGATGCTTCCATTGTTGGCAGAGGAGCAGAATATCCCAATTCTTGGAATATGCGGTGGACATCAGGCTCTGGCCTTAAGTTTCGGCGGAAAAGTAGGGCCGATAAGGGGAGGAGAAGATGACTGCCTTCCTTATTCCAGGGAAAGGCAGAGCGGAGTAGTTGCTTTGAAAGTAACTGCTGTCGACCCGTTGTTCAGCGGAGTAGACGGCGAATTACATATTCGCCAGAGTCACTATGATGAGGTTAAGGTGCTGCCCAAAGGGTTTATGGTTCTGGCGTCGGACCGGCTTTGTTCAATTCAGATAATGCGCCACCCCACAAAACCTGTTTATGGCATTCAGGGGCACCCGGAGTCTTTCTCAGGAAGTCGTCCGGATGGCGGAATCCTTCTTCGAAATTTCCTGGATATCGCTCGGACACATAACAAGGGCGTGAGGCAAGCCCGCCCTCAAATTTCTCCGCAGGCTTTTTTGTGGCAAGATCCACTAATTAAATTCCGCAATGAGGCTCTAATAAAATAGTTATACCGCCGCCTTTAGCTCACGATCCGAAAGAGTGAGTCCTTGAATCAGCTTACGTAACCCTGCCAAATTCCCTTTTGATACCTTCATTATTTCAAATCCCGAAACACATTCCCCATCTGAGTCATCGCGCTTCAGCCAGCGGCACCTTGCTTTGAACTCGACCGGGTCCACTTGAAAAAATTGATCAGCGGGGATCTGGAATTCTTTAATTTCACCAACTTCAGTATGAAAACCCTTTATTCCGACACCCATGACGGTTATATCGCTGATGATTCCGCAAGATTCCGGATTATCCGATTCGTAAATAGGAAGCGGGAATTCCACCTTATATCTTTGCAGAGCCCTAATATCATCAACATCAATAGTTTCATCGTATTCAGATTGACGGCCAACCAGCTCTGATGCCCGTATGACATTGGCTGCCAAAAGCTTTCTAAACGCGCTGTGGAGTCCCCTTGCCGTTAATTTGTATTTTTCCATCAATGCCGTGTCAGGCATACCAGACCGCATATCATCCACAAAACTCCTTGCAGGTATTTTCCGTCGCCGTGTCGAGTCATCATCAGCTTTTTCTACATAATTGCTCATTGTCCCTCCGTTCAATTCAGGCCTGGTTTCTCTTTGGGCAAATACATTTCTAAGATTTTGTGAAACCAGATGACTAATCAAAAACAAATATTAACTCGTATGATGTTCATTTTCAAAGACACATATGCAACCGGTTTGTTCGGCCGACCAACAGGTTTTCTTGCACATGCCAAACATCTTGGCAGACATTCATATTGTACTGATGTTTTCCAGCAGAGAAATTGTTAGCGTGCCATTCTCTGTATGATTTAGACAACTTCAAAGCAGCCGTTAAGCCGTTATCCGTGAGTACTACATCCAGTGCGACTGCTGATTGATCGGGTGCCCCCAAAAGAGTTCACTACAATTCCTCAGCAGCTGTTCTCATCAAATAAGTCCTATTCCCTTGCCTCTTGCCAGTTACCGGCAAAAGATCGGTTCTTCAAAAATCCGTTTAGATTGGCCCCGAGTCCCCTCAGATAGGCCACCAACTCGGCGTGTCCCTCAAAGTAGGCTTCCATGAGCGGCGTCCATCCGAAGCGGTTTTTTGCATTGATATCGGCTCCTGCCGTCACAAGAAGCCGCGCGTTTTCCATTTGTCCGGCTGCTGCGGCTACCATCAAAGGTGTTTTTTGATCATTGTCCCTGGCGTCCACTTCTGCTTCCGAGTCCAATAGAAACTTAACAATTTCAGCGCCGCCTCTGCGGGCTGCCCAGAATAAGGGCGTGCTGCCGAATTTATTGCGGAGATCCACGGTTGCGCCCAGATTGATGAGGAGTTTGACAAGATCTAAATGATTTCGATAAGCAGCCCAGTGTAGCGCCGTATTGTGGTATTTTGTATCCGTAACGTCAATCCCCGCCCCGTTTTTCAGCAGTTTTTCCACCAACTCCTTGTTGCCCCAGGTCGCCGCTTCTATAAGAGCTTTGTCGTGTCTGCGGCGGACGGCGAGCGCCTCTTTATCCGCGCTGAATAGCAACTCCGCTATACTGCCGTATTGTTTGCGCAAAGCGTACGCGCGGGCGCTATTGCCGATTACATCATTCACTTGGGCATCTGCTCCTTGATCAAGAAGTAATTTGACCAGCATTTCGTGGCCACCATCAGACGCAGCCATCAGGGGAGTTTGGCCGGTCACATTGACGGAATTCACATTTGCGCCCGCTTCAATCAGCATTTCCGCCACTGCCAAATGCCCCTTGCCACAGGCCCAGAAAATTGCAGAATTGCCATGATGCGCATCAACAGCACTAATTGCTGCCCCACGACTCAAGAGCAGTTTCACAATTTCGAGATGCCCTTGGTATGAAGCCAAAGATAATGCACTATTGCCAACTCGTTCTTCCGTCGAATTTGGGTCCGCTCCATATGTTAGCAGAAGCTCTACAATTTCAGTTTGTCCTTTAAAAGCGGCTCGGCAAATAGAACTACTTGACTGGCGGTTTTTGTCCTGAACTTTAGCTCCGCGTTTTAGCAGAAGGCCAGCCAGTTCAAGATCTCCTATGTTGCAAGCCCACAGCAAGGGCGTGTTGCCGTTCCTGCTCCGAGCATTCGGATCAGCTCCGCGATTTAAAAGAAGCTCAACACACGCCAATCTGGATTTGCGGCTCGCCCATAATAGAGGCGTGTTCAACGCAAAATCCTGTAATTCATGTTTCGCACCCGCATGGAATAGAAGGTCCATTATTGAAATATCACCCTGGTAAGCAGCCCAGAAGAGCGCAGTTGTGCCGTATTTCCGTTCCCTCACATTCGCATCGGCGCCGGCGTCGATCAGCAGTTGCACAGCTTCGATCTTGCTGTTGGAAACCGCCCAGAAAAGGGGCGTCTGGTCTTGGAAATTTCTCGTATTAACCTCAGCGCCCCTCGCCAAGAGTATCTTGGCGACTTCAATATGTCCCTTGTAACACGCCCAAAATAACGAAGAATTGCCATGCCGGCTCGCCGCGTTCACATCGGCATCCCACCGCAGCAGCAGTTCGACAGTTTTCTCTGACCCTCCGCTTGCGCCATAAACCAGTGCGGTTTTTTCTCGTTTATCTCGGATGTGGACGTCCGCTCCGAGATTCAGCAGCGCCTCAACTACTTTGATCTTGCCGGTTCCAGCAGCCACCATTAAGGGGGTCAGTCCTCGAACATTCCGGATATCAGTTCTTGCGCCAAAGCTGCACAACCTCTCCACAATTTTCTCATGTCCCTTGAACGCCGCCCAAAATAGCGGGGTAGTCCCATTGTTATTTCTTACGTTCGCGTTGGCGTTCCTCTCCAAGAGCAAATCCAACAGTTCTACGTTGCCGGATTCAGCGGCCCAAAATATCGCGGCTGATCCAGTCTTCCCGTCCCTCGCGTTAACGTCCGCGCCGCGATCCAGGAGCAACTCGACAATTTCTAAATCCCATGCCTTGACTGCTGCAATCAATGGCCTGCTACCGCCTAAATCCTCCCGATCGGGATCTGCTCCGTTATCAAGAAAAAGCTGGACCAACTCCGTGCGCCCACTTATTGAAGCCGCCATAAGCGGGGTGCCTTCATGCGTTGAGAAGTTGACGTCCAACCCATTCTGGATAAGTTGTCGTACTTTTTCAGTATTTCCCAATCTGGTAGCTTCGAGCAACTCTGATTGCATTGCTATTCCGTAGAGGCAGGCTCGATTCAGAATCAAACCCACGCACACGTGGACGAAATCGGATCTAATAACGTCCGATTCCTCTGCACGAAAATTATCTCCGACACCATGCTCCGATAGTTTTAATGATTGGCTTATAATAGCATATTTATTTATTTTTTTGTAGATTCAAATCTATGAGGAATTCAGAAAACTCACCTTGAAAAGCTCATGGAAATAATGTACTTTAGTGGAAATCGGTAACGTCGAATTCTTGTTCCTGCCCATTATAGGCCTATAAGTCCTTGTATACTGTGGATACGCAAGCTTAAAGACTTGTTTACAGATAATTAACCCTTTAGATGAACAACGCATAATCAAACCTGCTTCACGGAAATTTACCGGAAAGATTTCGGGATCGAAGTAATCATCCGTGGCATCAAGGTGAATCGGACCATGTACGAAGAGCGGTTTCGTCTGGTTCTTGAGGAAGACATATTTCTCCGATTTTTTGCCAATCATCCACATGGCCTGGTTCTGTTTGATCTTGAAGGCAGCTGCAGGCTTGTGAACAGGGCATTGGCGGACATGCTGGGTTACTCCGCTGAAGACTTTTCGCGCTCGACGCCAGATTTTCACAGGGCAGTTTCACAACGGCTGAAATTAGGGAATCAAAATGTGTGGGGCATGATCCAGACGGAGAGCCGTGTACTAAATCGGGAAATGGTTCTCCTGAGCAAGAGCGGAGAAAAAATTTCAGTTTTGATTAGCGGGACGATTGTGCGAGATGGAAGCGAAGGCAGTCCTCTTGCCTTGGTATCCATAATAGATATTACAGAGCGTAAACAAAAAGAAGATCAGCTGGTTCGCTCTGAGAAACAATCGACATCCTTGATTGAATCCTTAGAAAGCAAGCTGGAGGAAAACGTTGATGAACTTCAACTGTGGAAAAATAAGGTTCACCAATGTTATCGCAGTATTAAAAGTATGAATTATGCGATGCGATTGCTGATTACGAGGATCAGAGACCAAAAGAGGGCCCTCAATGAACGCGTGGCTCAAAATTTCACTATGACCATCCAACCGATTTTGGATGAGTTGAAGATAGTAAACTTATCGGAACCACATCTTCATCTCATCGAAGCTCTTGAATATAAAATGAAGCATATAACATCTCTTTTCGATTTAAATAGTCGCAATGCTGTGACACATCTAAGTCCGCGTGAAATGGAAATCTGTCAAATGATTTGCTCGGGCAAGGATTCTCACGACATAGCGAGAGCCCTTGGCCTAACTTACAATACAGTGATTGTGCATAGAAAAAGCATCAGGAAAAAACTTGGATTAAAACAAAAGAAGCAAAACCTCGCGAATTATCTAAAGGGTCACCTTGAGGCGATCAGGACCGCGTGATCTACTGCTTTTATGCCACACTCGCCGATGCTCTATAAATACACGCCGTTTGCTCTAATACAGGATGAAATAAGTCGCATTAACCTCCCGAGAAAAGAAACGGTGCTTTATTCTGCCGGAAAGACGACAGAATCCTCGCCCTGGTGAGGGTTGATCGTATTGACATCTAATTCATTTTCATAGACTATATGAAAAGGTGCTCCGCCGATCTCACACCTTGATTATCAGTTTTCCAGGAAGAGTATGGGCAGGCACAGCAATTATCGCATCGGTCTCTCGGATTGCTGTCAGGCCGACGTATTAGGTTGAATCCGCCTACCGAAGACGGATCCAACGGCAGTTCTTTTTTTATGATCGAACGAAATATCACCTGAAAACACGGAGGTAGTCCATGGGGGATCCGGAACGTAAAATCTTAGTCGTCGGTGGCGGCATAAGTGGGATGACCGCGGCGGTGGAAGCCGCGGAAGCAGGAGCGGAAGTGGTCATTGTCGAAAAGAATCCGTATCTGGGCGGTCGCGTGGCGCTTCTCAACCAATATTTTCCTAAACTCTGTCCTCCGAGTTGCGGTCTCGAGATCAATTTCAGACGCATCAAGCAAAATCCCAAAATCACATTCCATACCTTGGCCGAAGTGGAATCCATTTCCGGCGGCCCAGGTAATTACGAAGTAACAGTCCAGGTGAATCCTCGTTATGTGAACGATAACTGCACGGTATGCGGCAAGTGCGGTGAAGTTTGCGAAACCGAGATTTCGAACGCTGTGAACTACGACATGGACAAAACCAAAGCAGCGTACCTGCCTCATGCGATGGCGTTCCCATTCAAGTACATCCTGGCGCCGGAGATCCTCGGGACCCCGGACGCTCAAAAATGCGCTGAGGCCTGTGCCTACAACGCTATAGATCTGAACATGCAGCCTGCAAAACTCACGTATAATGTGGGCGCCGTTGTTTGGGCGACGGGCTGGGATCCTTATGACGCCACAAAAGTGGATTACCTCGGTCTCGGCACGATCCCGAATGTCGTGACCAGCGTCATGTTCGAGCGCCTGGCAGCCCACAACGGACCTACTCAGGGTCGGATTCTCAGGCCGTCGGACGGCAAGGAAGTCAGCAGCGTAGCATTTGTTCAATGCGCAGGTTCACGCGATGAAAATCATCTAAAATATTGCTCCGGAATATGTTGCCTGGCATCTCTCAAGCAAGCCACCTACATCAGAGAACGTGTTCCTGAGAGCAATGCCTACATTTACTACATCGATGTTCGAGCCATGGGCAAATATGAAGATTTTTATACTAAAGTTGACGAGGACGAAAACGTCAGCCTTATAAAGGGCAAAGTAGCCCGGATTTCCGCGGATCCTGAATCGGGAGGCGTACTTGTTGAAGGCGAAGACGTAGGCGCAGGTCAAAAGATCAAGCAAGTGGTCGATCTTGCGGTACTGGCGGTAGGCATGGTACCAGGAACCGCCACACTAAAGCCGAATGTTGAGATGGAATACGATGAGTTCGGGTTTGTAACATCATCAGGCGCGTCGGGCATTGTGCCGGCGGGTTGCGTTAAAGCTCCCATGGAAGTTGCGGCCTCGCTGCAGGATGCGACCGCAGCGGCACTAAAAGCTATTCAGCGTACGATGGGGAGGTAACCATCATGGATCAGAAAATCGGAGTTTATATTTGCTCGGGATGCGGCATAGGGGAATCCATAGATGTGGGAGCGCTCTCCGCGGTTGCAAACGAGTCCACGATATCAAAATGCGCAGATCATCCGATCATGTGCGGTGAAGAAGGGGCAGGTCTTATTAGGGCGGACCTCGAATCAGGAGAGATTAATTGCGCAGTAATCGCTGCATGTTCCGGCCGTGTCAAAACTGATGTTTTCTCGTTCGATCCCATGACAACCATTGTTGAACGAGTAAACCTTAGAGAGCATGTCGCCTGGTGTCAACCTCCGGGACATGAAGACACGCAGATGATGGCCGAGGATTATCTGCGGATGGGAATAATCAAAGTCGAAAAAAGTACTCTTCCGAAACCGTATTCGGAGGCAATAGACAAAGCCATACTAGTGATAGGAGGCGGCGCCGCAGGTTTGCAGGCTTCTTTAGATGCTGCTCAGGCAGGCTATTCGGTTACTCTCGTAGAAAAGGAAGCCGAATTAGGCGGATACATGGCGAAATGCCATAAGAACACCCCGACAGCCCCGCCTTACCAGGAACTCGAGGACACAACTATTCAACAAACCATTGATCACGTGCAGGCGCACTCTGAAATCAAAGTCCATACCGGGACATCCATTCAGAAGATCTCCGGCGCGCCCGGAATGTTTGATGTGACCCTGAGCAGCGGCGAAACCAAGCGGATCGGCTCGATTGTTCTAGCGGCAGGCTGGAAGCCATACGACCCAACCAAACTCGAACATTTGAGTTATGGCAAATTTCCCGATGTCATTACCAATGTAAAAATGGAAGAAATGGCAAAGGCCGGCAAAATAACCTGTCCCTCAGATGGTTCCGAACCTTCCGTGGTTGCTTTTATTCAATGCGCAGGCTCAAGAGATCCTGAGCATCTACCCTACTGTAGCGCCGTATGTTGTCGGGTCTCCCTGAAACAGGCTCTTTATGTGAAAGAGCAGAATCCGGAAAACAAAGTGTTCGTCCTTTATAAGGACATACGGACACCGGAACAACATGAGGAATTTTATAAAAAGGTCCAAAAGGATGGCGTTGTTTTCGTCAAGACGGATACCTCAAAAGTCGCCATTGGCGAAGGATCCGAGCGGAAATTAAGTCTTGAAACGATGGATCAATTGCTCGGGGAACCCCTGATGTTTGAGGCGGACCTCGTGGTTCTCGCGACCGGCATGCAACCTGCTGTACTGGATGATCCGATCCTCAATCTGGAATACCGCCAGGGGCCGGCCATACCGGAACTAAAGTACGGTTTTCCGGATTCGCATTTCGTGTGCTTCCCCTATGAGACAAGACGGACCGGTATTTACACCGCGGGCTGCGTCAGACAGCCGATGACCGCAACCAGGTCCACCAATGACGGAACCGGCGCTGCTATGAAAGCCATTCAGTGTGTGGAACTCACTGCTCAAGGCCGAGCGGTGCACCCCAGGGCCGGAGACATGTCTTATCCTGAGCTATTTCTCCAGCGCTGCACACAGTGCAAACGCTGCACTGAGGAATGCCCGTTCGGGATGTACAATGAGGATGAGAAAGGGACGCCATTGCCCCATCCCACACGTTGTCGGCGATGCGCCATCTGCATGGGTTCGTGCCCGGAACGCATAATCTCGTTTAACAATTACTCGGTGGACATGATCGGTTCGATGATCAAGTCCATCCACGTTCCTGAAGAATATGACGAAAAGCCGCGAATCCTCGGCTTGATCTGCGAGAACGACTCTTTTCCTGCTGTGGATATGGTCGGGATGGACAAGCTGCAATATCCTCCTTGGATCCGTTTTATACCTTTGAGGTGCCTGGGTTCCTTGAATCTAGTCTGGATTGCGGACGCCCTTTCTAAAGGTATAGACGGTGTAATCCTTTTCGGTTGCCGCTATGGTGACGACTACCAGTGCCATTTCATTAAAGGGAGCGAACTGGCCAACACTCGCATGGAGAAGATCAAAGAGACCCTTGACCGGCTGGTGCTCGAATCGGATCGGATCAGGGTCGAGCAACTTGCTATTGATGATTACCATCGCATCCCGGGCATTATCGAGGAGTTCTCGGCTAGACTGGAAGAGCTCGGGGCAAACCCATACAAAGGTTTCTAAGAAGGAATTGAAATGGAAACGAAAATACCCTTTCTGGAAGTGAGTGATGCCATCGTTATGTCAGGGGCTGAAACCCTTTACTGGTGTATGCAGTGCGGCCTTTGTACCGGGACTTGTCCGTATCGTCTGGTCCCAGGCGAAGCATCGGAACAGTTCAATGTCAGGCTTGTTCAGCGAATGGGCCAACTTGGCCTTGAAGGATTTGAATCCGAAAATTGCCTTTTTGCATGTACCACGTGCAGAGCTTGTGTGGATCGTTGTCCCCGCGGGGTAGACATAATAAGCAATGTCCGCGGAATGCGCAGCATGCTGGCGGAAGTCGGGACTATCCCTCCAAGTCTCAAACCGATTGTTGGCAGTTTGCACTCACAGGGCAATCCATGGTCCGGGGATCGCAGCAAACGTACTGAATGGATGAAAGATGCTGATGTGCCGACCTTCTCTTCGGACTCTACTGAGTACTTCCTCTTTGTTTGCTGCACTTCCTGTTACGACGTAAGAAGCCAAAAAATAGCTCGTTCAGTGTCGAAAGCGCTTAAAGCGGCTGGGATTAGCTTCGGAACTATCGGAAATGAAGAGAGTTGCTGCGGAGAGTCGATCCGCAAAGTGGGAGACGAGGCGCTATTTCAAAAGCTGGCCCAGGCCAACATCGAGCTTTATAAGAGCAAGGGTGTGAAAAAGATCATAGTCACTTCTCCGCATTGCCTATACACTTTCAAGAATGAGTACCCTGCATTGGGTGGAGAATGGGAAGTGGTGCACTATACGGAAGTCCTCTCTCAAGCAATCGCGGACGGGAAGTTAAAGTTGTCCGGCGACCCGACCGGAACTGTGGCTCTTCACGATCCTTGTTATCTCGGGCGTCACAGTGAAGTGTACAATCCGCCCCGAGATCTTATTTCGGCATTGCCGGGAGCGGATCTGAAGGAACTTTCCAGGAACCGCAAAAACAGCCTATGCTGTGGAGGCGGCGGCGGACGTGTCTGGATGGAGACAAAGGCCGGAGAACGATTCGCAGAACTGCGGATCACCGAAGCTCTTGATGCAGGCGCTCAAACTCTGGTTACCGCCTGTCCATATTGCATAACCATGCTGGAAGATTCCTGCAACGTTATGGGCAAAGCCGACCAACTCAAAGTTCTCGACCTCTCAGAGGTTATAGCGGAAAAGCTGTAAAGTAGAGAGGAGTGCGCTAGAGAGAAGAGAAGAAGAAATGCGGGGAGGACCGCGTCTGCGCGGTATTGCAAAAAAGTTTCTCCCCGCACTCCCACAGGCGTTAACTTAAACGTTCTGGTCCGCTCGTCCCATTGGGACGAGATGATAATAGCCCGGCGATTGATCGCCGGGAAAGCGTATCCCTTAGATTTCTAGTCCCATGAGGGACGACTGATCTGTTAACGCTGGCCATAGCTTCTTCATCCGTCCCTCTGGGACTGAACGACCTTTATTGGGGCCGCATTCTTTGCCCGGCGATGAATCACCGGGCTATTTTCAGGGGTTCCTACGGAACCATACCTGCCCTTAATTTAACCCCTATGCACCTGGCGGGCGAGGGACGGGCTGGAAGCCCATCCTACCGGGATTACAGGCTGGGAGCCTTTCCCACCACCCTGCATCACGCTCCGATCCTTATTGGTTGTGGGTACAAACACTATAAAATCGCTATCCCCACTTTTTTGCGAGATTATTGTAACTTTTCTTCCCTTTTTTGGTCTTGAAAAGAGAGACCAAAAATTTCTGCGGTCAATTTGTCAGAAGTCGTATAATTCTATTTTGACACCTGTTTTTGCTCCGACGGAGGTCGGCCATGCCCATAAACCCGATTGAATGTCAAATTCGTTCCGTTTTCAGCCTGAAACCTCTCATCGATTTCTGGAATCAGACTGTAGCCGCGTCCGAGGACGGTTGGGGCCCATTGCTCGAAGGAGTCCGGGCCAAACTTGCACTCGCGCCTGAACTTCAGAGCCCTTTGCAGAATCTGTCGATTCTCGAATCCCATAAGGATTTGCTCAAGACTCTGATGAGTGTCGTTTTTCCCTTGGCGTATTGGGAAACGCAGGCGATCGGGGCCCTGGTCCCGTTCTCGCTGGAGCCGATCCTGGTTTCACCCTCTTTCCAGCGCCTTTTTCTTAACGATGATGGCGATTTTCGCGGCCGGCTGAGTGGAGACCCGCAAGCCTTTATTAAGGCTCGATTAATCCGTTGTTGCTTACTGATTCTTCAGAAATACTACGGAATTGATAAGGAAATAGATTTCCCCCTGGTTAGAATTATAAGGGATGCGGACACGGGGCTGGACCGGTATTTCAAGATTAAACCCGACTTCCGTTTTGTCGATGTGCACGCGGTCGGACCGGTCAAGGATCTTACGGAGCAAGAGATCACCACGATAATAGAGCACCTGATGCACCCGGAGATCGTCCTGGAAATTCTTCCGCTCGACAATTTCGAGCTTCAAGGTTTTTGCGTCGTCCAGGCGGTTGAAGTGACGAACACAGAAGTAATATCGTCCCTTGAAAGGGATCTTATCGCCAGAGATTCAGTTATATCATCAGAGGGTTTCTCGCGACTGCAGGAAAACCTCCGAACTCTGCTACGCCGTCCTGAGTTACAAGCGGGACTTGCGGCCATTCAGGGGGACCAGATTTATATGCTGAATAGCGGCTGCCAAATGGCCGACCACTGTCTATTCGCAGATTCCCGACATGTGCCGATAGAGGAGTTCGAGGGATCTGTTTTCGATCGCGCTGTAAAAGGCCAACAGATACTTACGATAGGAGACATTCTGCAAGAGCCTCGCACCAAGGTGGAAGAGGAAATCATTCGGTATGGTATCAGGTCCATGCTAATTGCCCCGCTCTTTTATCAAGGGCAACTCATCGGAACATTCGATCTTGGATCACCCTATCCAGCCGACTTCGGGCCTGCCGAGGCGCTGATAATGAAGCAGCTCCTGCCCCTATTTTCGGTGGCGCTCCAAAGGTCCGTGGATGACCTGAATAACAATGTGGAACGAATAATCAAAGAACAATGCACAGCGGTGCATCCTTCTGTGGAATGGCGCTTTAAGAAGGCTGTTTTGCGTCGTCTGGGACATTCGGCCAAACGAGAGTCTTTCGAGCTGGAACCCATTATTTTCAGGGATGTTTTCGCTCTATATGGCGCTTCGGATGTGCGCGGCTCTTCTGAAGCCCGCAATCGCGCGATCCAGACTGACATTGCAGATCATCTGAACCTCGCGCGCAATGTCGTCAGCTCAGCTCAACAAATCAAGCCTCTCCATATCTTGAACGAGCTGACTTATCGAATTGACCGCAATTTGGATATGATCCGGAAGGGACTGAGCACAGGTGATGACGTGGTTGTCTTGAATTTCCTGCGAAACGAGTTGGAGCCTCTCTTTCCTACTATGCGAGAATATGGTCACGAGGTATCTGAAAGCATTGAGACTTACATCAGCACCATAGACCAGAATATGGGAACAGTGTACCGCGAACGTCGAGATTTTGAGCGGAGTATCGCATCGTTAAATCAGAGAATTTCGAGCTATCTGGACCGGCAAGAGATCGAAGCGCAGAAAATGTTTCCACATTATTTCAACAAGCACCAGACGGACGGAGTGGATTATCTAATATATCTCGGAGCTTCTATGGTCGAGAACGGTAATTTCAATGAAGTATATGTAAGAAACCTCAGACTTTGGCAACTTATGGTTGCTTGTGGCATCGCATGGCATGTGGAAAATTTGAAAACTGCCGGGAATATCCCGTTGGACGCCACCCACCTCATCCTGGTGAACCGCAGCCCTGTGTCCATACGTTTCCGCTTTGACGAAAAAAGGTTTGATGTCGATGGCGCCTACGATATTGCTCATGAAATTATCAGATCTCGCATCGACAAAGCGACCGTCAAAGGTGGAAATGAAAGGCTGACCCAACCGGGGAAGATCGCCATAGTTTATTCCCGGCATGACGAACTCCAGGAGATGAGCCGGCACGTTGATTTCTTGATAAATCGGGGATTGCTTAACGACGATATCGAATCATTAGAATTGAATGATCTTCCGGGAGTGCAAGGATTGAAGGCCCTGCGGGTTGAGGTGAACCTGAAATCTAAAGCTTTGGCCGAGGCAGCCACAGAAACTGATTGAGTGTTTAGGGGTTCTCAAAAATAATCGCGAAAAAGAAAACGATTTGGTGGCGACGGGCATTTTGCCCGTCATGCCCAGTAGACAGGCTGGAAGCCGATAGGCGTTAAAATGGGGGATCGGCCCAAGTGATTTCAGTTAGTTGAGTTAAGCAGTGTTTCGTCACCCCGGCCTAAGCTGTGATATAGACTTTGTCGTGAGTAAAAGAGTAGGATGTGGTGAGCGAAGTGAACCGCATCGTCCGTGAAAACCTCGATTGATGCGGTTCCCCCGCGAAACGCAGGGTCACCGCATCTTACGAGAACTCTCCGATCCTATCGGTTATGGCTGCAAGACTTTTGAGAATTAGTCTATTAACCTGGAACAACATCTGCGGTCACCTTACAAACGTATTTCACCCAATCGTATCCATAATAGCCTTCAGCTACTACCCGCATAGGAAAACCGTGTTTTCGCGGCAAGACCTCGCCATTGACTTGATAGGCCAGAAACACTTTGTCCGTGAACACGTCATCTAGTGGAACCCTTAGCAGTTTTTCATAGTTACCTTCAGGCCCTCGGAATGTGACGTAATTCACATCCTTGCTCATCTCAGCCCGTGTCAGCAGCTCCTTAACTGAAATCCCTTTCCAGAAACCGTTGTTGACGAAAAAACCCGGACAGATCAGCAGCACAGTTCTTTCAACCGCCGCAATAGATGCAAGATCGTGATAATTCAGGGAAATCGGCCTGACTACTTCTCCGGCCACGATCAAGCGCCATTGATTAATGTCCACTTCCAAATCATCCAGACCCATTGTCTGGAATTGGGCCAGGGGCGTAACTTCAAGATCGGTCGTATCCAAATCCTTGGGGTTCTTATCCTTGAGCGTTTCTCTCGGGGTCCCACGGGGAATCACAGTCTTTGCAACTTTGGCAAACGCCAGCCCGGCGGCCGAAAATGCAGGCTCGAAGAAAAAACCCAGGCTGATGATGCCTCCAAGAACTGTCCTCACGAAATCCCGTCTGGTCTTCATACTCGGCCTCACTTTGCTCCGCCGGCACGACGAAGCCAACGGATCTTTTGAGAAAACCTTTTTTGCAATCCCGCGTTCAGCGCGTGACCCAAACCCTTTCCCAAATCCCGCGAAACGCGGGACTAAACGATTGAATTAGTTTTGAGCACCTTTGCCCGGCTGATCCGGGCTCATGCGGTATGCATCAGGCCTGCCCTACATGCAACCCCACTTACCGCAGCTCCACCCATTTAGGAGTTTTTGCCGGAGAGGGTGCGGGGGAATCCGGCTTTTTGCAAAAAGCGGGTTCCCCCGCAGTTTTGGCTTCCTTCCGTTCCGGCGGGTTCCAGGTGGCCTTTCCGGGGCCGCCCGCTAAGGTGGCGGCCTCGATTCGTAAGTGGTTTCGGGTATCCTGAACACCAAATAATAGAGGGCAGTTATCAGCATCAGGATCAGCACGGCGGACCAAAGTATGTCCGTAGAGAAATGTCCGCCCTGGACCAATCTGCCGATTCCTGCCGCGGTTCCGAATGCTATGCCTCCGGTAAGAGCAACCACCGAAATTACAGGATGCATTGGATAGAATGCCACTGCAGAAGCGACCGAATACGCAGCCGCGCAATGACCGCACGTGAAAGATTTTCCTTGTCCGCGACCCAGGGGTTCCCAGACTCTTTTGTACTCGCGATCTCCGCCCATGATTATGAGGTCTGCCGGCCGCGGTCTTCCCCAGTTTGGCTTTAGTATGCCGTTGACCAGTAACCCCGGCCCCAGTGCGGCGGTCAATATGATGACCAGCGAAGGTCTTAAATATACTCGCGAGATTCTTCCCGATATTACACGTACGCACGTGAAGAGAGCGAAGGCAGCGAGTACCCATACAGGGTATTCTGCGTAATCATAGAAAAACGCCCACGGCTGATCCCGGGTGTGTGTCCAGCCTTCGTGGGCGCTGCCCGCCGTGTAGAATTGAGCAGACCATGCAAGATCCCATCCGGTGAAATGTAGTACAGCGGTGGCCGCTACTCCGAAAATGAAAAGGCCAAAAAGGATTACCAGACCTTTCAATCGTGAATTTTGAGAAAGCATTTCGTTCTCTACGTTACCTATCTGTGCCCGGTTTCGGGGGGTGGTGGATCCCGAGGCGGGCACGGGATTGCTTGCCGGGTCCAGCTTTGTTTGAATCAAAAACCTGTATCCAACCAGAACGGAATTATTCTGCCAAGTGCAAGCAGGCCCACATACACTCCGTACCTTTTGCTCTCAAATAGCATATCATACCTCTGAGAATTTTTCGGGATGACTATTTAGATGATAGCGAGAATATCGAGGACTTCGGAATGGAATTAGCTGACGTCAGTAGCGTAACCCCTCAGTTAGTAGGGTCGTGAATTTGTCATTGCGAGGAGTGAAACGACGAAGCAATCCCCAAAGCAGCGGGATTGCTTCGCTCCGCTCGCAATGACATTCTTTGGCCGCATGTAACTGAAGGGTTCCTTGGCCGCGGCATGGCATCTTGACACCGCGGGCGTAATATGATTATTCTTAGAAGTTAGGCTTCAGCAGCTAATTCGATTAGGGATTAAGCATCTATGCGGAAGCCGATGTGGGCCGTTAACTCAGGAGGTAGAGTATCTGCCTTTTAAGCAGAGAGTCGCCGGTTCGAGTCCAGCACGGCCCACCAAATTGAGTTGATTCTTCGGCCCGACTTTATCCATTGATGAGCTGGTTTGCTCTTACTGCAAACCGCACGGACTTGGGGAAGGGGGGTTGAAGCGATGCGTCCCCATCGTCTAGCCAGGCCTAGGACACCGGCCTTTCACGCCGGCGACAGGGGTTCGAATCCCCTTGGGGACGCCAGCAATATTAAATAGTTACACAAAGCTTAGTTGGCCTGTGACCGCATTTTGGTCACAATTTGGTCACATCCCGAGGGGGGCCTCCCTTGGGATTTTTTCTTTTTGCTCTGGACGATAATTACCGTCTCCCCATGATCAAAGGTCGTGAGATCAATGGCTTTGATCAACTCTTCATCACTGATAACCCCGTAACGTTCGTTGATATTCTTGGCCTTGTACCAATGGCCCATAATGGCCTCTCGGATTTCCTCATCCATGCCCGAGCGCCGTGCGTTTGTCTTCCACGTATGTCTCAGGTCGTTGAAAATGGGAAAAGGATTGAAATCAAGATTGATGATCCTCCTGTCCCAACACCACCTAAGTTCGTCTCGGTGCGAGACCGCCTCTCCGTTGTGCAAGAAAATCCTGTCGTTCCCCAGAGCCCGCACTTTTAGAACTTCTTCAAGAATGGGAACAAGTTCCTCATGAATAGGAACTCGCTTCCAATCTCTTTCTTTCACATGCTCAGGGCCAAGATAGATCATCCGCTGGTCCAATCTCACACGCTGACGAGTTAATCCAACCACTTCACCTCTTCTCATGCCGGTGTAGTATGAGGTCTGAGCAATGGGTCTGAACCAATACGGGAGGGTTTCAACAATCCGGCGAAAATCACCCAGACTTATGTAAGCTTGACGCTGGCTTTCTTTCTCGGACAGATTCTGTACGAGTCGCGCGGGATTGACCTCCACAAGTCTCAGTTCGATGAGAACTTGGAACATCTTGGACAGAGCGGACTTCTCCTTGTTAATGGTCGAAGGCGCCACTCCATCGTGCAGGCGCTCGATCTGATACTTCTTAATGTGGGGAATCCAGAGGTCTTTGACTGGAAAATCCTTGCCCCACTTCTCAACCAAGCGTGCGAAGGCATACTCCTGTCGCTTGCGGTTGGAGCTGTCCTTCACGTCCGGGTACTTGAGACAAAGTTCAATAGATTTCCAGAGCGTGAGTTCTTCTCTCCGAGAGTCTTCGCCAGCCAAATCTCTCGGTATTTCCCAGACCTTATTCCTGAACATACGCACGCATGCCTCTCGACTTACGGGATCAAGGCTTCGGTAATCGCCAGCCCCGCAGGCGGCTAGAACTGCTCTCTCGATTCTCGTTGCTTCAAGCTTTGACTGAGCCATAGTTCTCACGTTGGTCAATGCTTCATTAAAAGGTCTGATTCTGAGGTACCAGACCTTTCCTCTCTTCTCTACCATGAGCTCATCTCCTTCCGAAGATTAGCCCTGTCAAAAATCCTCGACGATTTCTCACCCCCTTTCGGTGGCAGGGATTTTACGGGCTTCCCCTTCGATCTGTCAACTCGAACTCCAGTGCTTTGGGCTTCAATGTATGCCTGCACTTGCTCTCCGATAAATCTGCGATCCTTAAGGTTGTCCTGAACACATCCCAATTTACCTTCACGCACACGCTTATGTACGGTCTTCACTGAACACTTCAATATTCTTGCAACATCTTTCGCATCAAGTAACGGGGCGATCTCTTCAGCCCCTTTAGTTTGTTGTAATTCCTTTTCTTCCATACCTCTCAATTCCTCCGATTTATCAATTCTTCCCGTTTTCACGGGTTGTCGGATTACACCGACCTTGTGCCCCCCACCTGCAGGAGGAAGCAGGGTTGGGGCGAGGAGACCGTTACCAGAAGGCTGATTCTAGGGCATTTCGCTGCGCTCTTTGAGAACCTCTTGGATTGAAAGTTTTCCATCTTCAATGGCTTGAATCATCTTCCGATCCCCATGCTGAAAAACGTAAATGGCATCTTCCGCTCTGTCAGGAGAGACGTGACAAATACTGGCTAAGTTTATAGCCTTCAGGAGCGGAGCACTGTATCGCAGTCCTGGAATCTTCTTTTTGGCCTCGGAGCGGCATCTGCGAGCGGCCTCGCACATGGCCTGGAGCACCTTGATGAGTTGTCCATCGCTAATTATTCGGCCTTCAGACCTCAGCCTAAAGCTCCAACTCAAAGCCCATGCTCCTTCGCCTCCCAAAAGTTGTTCTCCGAAGTCTCCCGAGAACCAGTTCTGAAGGCTCATAGAAATCAAGTCCAGACCAGCATTCCGAGCTGCCATTACACGCACGTACCCGTCAAGACAAACTGGTGCCACTTGCCCAGCCCAGATACCAGTCTCCACGGGTTTGTTCAGATCGTAGCCAAATGTCTTCATGTTTTCTTCTACCTTTGCCAGAACCTCTGAATCCACGGGAAATACGTTCAGCCAGAATGGATTCAGTTCGATGAGTTTTGGATTGATTAAACGCATTGGCACTACCTCCAAGTGGTGGTATTTTCCTTGCCAGTCCTCCGCTGGCTTGGTTGCGGAATACACCGCTTGTGCCCAGTCCCCGTGGGAGGAGATACGGGGAACGGGCTGAATTCCTAATTCATTAATTGCCGTCGTATTCTTCGTAATCTGTCACAGGAGCACCCCACACGGGCTCCTTGTGGGGGGACGAGTACGGGTCTCGTGGCAGTTCGGGAGCGTACTGAGGAGCACTCTGCTCGAATTTACGCAGCCGCTCTTCAGAGTTCCTATTTCGATTTCGGTATTTGGCCATTAGCCCGAAGTTGGAAAAGTTGATGTGCGTAAGAATTTGTTTGTTCTTGATTCGGCTCAAGAAATCTGAGTTGTTTCGTGGCTACAATCTGGGTGAGATACCCAAGAGATCGAAGGCTCGATTTTGC
>JBKQRG010000330.1:0-2849 GCA_052144015.1 Desulfomonilaceae bacterium | reverse complement strand
TGCCTTCGCTACGAAACGAGAGCCATGGTCACCCAGGGACCCTCACGACAGCAACACAACGGCCGCGGGGATGAGTACTGAATTAGCGTTCCTGCTCGGAGAAGATGATGACGATCGATGAAACCATCGCGCAGGTTCTTTCTACCTTGGGCGATCGTTGGCGGAGAAGCAAGCCCGTTCCAGAAAAGCTGATCGCCAAGATTTGTGATGCTCTGTTGGCGAACGGCGTCAACCCAACCACGAGGGTGCTGTGCAATTACCTCCCTTTCAATGAAAGGGCCTTTCGCCGCGGTGTCCTCGCCTGGCGCTCATCGAAGGGTTTCTCGACGGTTGGCTACACCTCGAATCCCGATCAGGTGATATCCCTCGAAGTACTGAAACGGCTCGTTTCCCCTGAAATTGCTACTGCTCCTCAGACGTGTCTCGATCCGCTGGACGGTGCCAAATGGGCGCGGCCACCGGAGAGAGTCTTGTCATATGTCGGGAGGATTCAAAACAGTTCGTTGCGTGACGCGATGTCGTTGTACGGTCTGATCAGAGCGGGCGAACACGGGTATCGCATTTATACGGACACGAGCAACTTTGTGGGCATCATGCGCCGGGTGATGATCGAACAATCAATCGAAAACGTGACAGCCATCGATCCCAACGACCTCTTGTTTCGGATTCAGAAGGGGGAAGTGGGTAGCGGTCTGACAAGTCTGGCGCGTTTCGCCATCTTCAGACACTGGACGTGTGTCCGCAACGCATTCGAGGATTACGCCGCCCGGCTGTCCAAACCCCAGCTCGCGATCATGTCACGATTCTTCATTCGACCGATAACGGACCGCAGAAAACTGGCCAAATTTAGGCCACTCGCGCTCATGAAGGAGTATTCAGAGGCACGCGTCAAGGCCAAGACGGAAGCTGTTCATGGGCAGTTTCACAAGTTGCGCTACATGGCCACCATCCGCTTCAATCAGGTCGAACGATTGCACCAAGCGATCGATGCCGCAAGAGCCCGGGTCGAACAACAGAAGCTCCACCTTCCCTATGAGTTCTGCTACGAAGAGACGGTACGCGACGAAAGAGGCCGCCCGGTTCGTCAGCGCGTGCATCTTGCCCTTTGGGACTCTCATTCGATCTTTGATAGTGCCGCCGCGCACGGCTACCCATACGGTGAGGCCTCGCGGGCGCAAAGACGCCAGCTCACGGAAAAGTACGCTAAAAAGGATCGGTATGAAGTTGAATACCTAAGAACCGAAAGCTTGGAACCGCGCGTTCCCGCCGCGCCTTTCTGGTTCCTGGAGCTCTTCGACCATGGTGTGTTCGACAGAATATCTGATGCGACGCGACGAAAGCGGCGTGAAGAGTTCTACCGCAAGTGGGGCTACACCAACCGCGACGCATGGTCCAGTCACCAGGGACAATTCCTATGGAGACGTGACGTGTACGGCGAAATCTCATTCCTGCAAAAAACTTGTGACCGGCGCTTCCTTCCACGCGAAGGCATCTATCTTGCCTGTCTCTTCGCGAATCTTATGGTGCGGGTACAATCGGTGAATGGGGCGCGGCTGGGAGAGGTTCAGCAGATTGCGCAGAATCCTGAGTGCATTAAGCAGCTCGTCAATGTCGGCCCAAAGGCTTCAACCCACTGGTTGCTGCGCATGGTTCCGAAGGGACGTCGAGAGCGCGCGAACTACTTCATCGACGAAGACACCAAAAACCACATCATGAAGGTCATAGCTTTTCTTCGAAGGAGCTGTGGCGGTCGGAAGATCCCCACAGTCCCCTTTCTCCCTTCCGAAAAGATTCCGCCTGACCGGTACATCGTGCAGCAGAATGGCCACTTAGTGTCGCAAACCGAGCTGAGTTCGATGCTGCGTTTCTTGCTTCACGGACTTGTTACAAATCCGGTGAATGGCAAGGGTGTCCACCTTACTTCACATCTCCTCCGGCATGCTCTGGCAACTGAGATGGCCAACCTCAAAGTCTCGGTTGATGTGGTCGCGTCCATCCTTCACCAGCGCGATATCTCCGTGACCAAATATTATTCGAGGCCCACAACCATGCAGGTCATGGAAAGTATGGAATCTCTGTTCGTCGATCGCGTTGATATAGCCGCAGAAGCCCTGCGCAGTCCGAACGAGATCGGCCGGATGTTGAAGGATGCTGAGGGCAAGGTGGGAGCATTGAGTGAAGTGCTGGGCGGAACCTGCACCATAGGTAATGTCTGCGCGGCGAAGTTCGCCTGCATCGGATGCGCAGGCAACGCGCCAGATCCTGTGAAACGACACCAAGTCGAGCGCAAGCGGGCATGGGCGGTCGAGCAGGCTCGCTGGGCCCAGAGACAGCAGCTCTACGCTGAAGAACGGCAGATGAAGCGGCTGATTCAGGACTGTGATCTCTTGCTCGAGGAGATGCGCCTGATCGAATGCGCCCGGAGTGATAGTGCGCAACTCATACAGATCCAACCCCTGGCGGCCGCTAAAGGATTACCCAAATGAAACACAGGCCGGTATGGCTACAGCCTCTATGGGAGCGGCGGAAGCAGGAAACCGTTTCGAGAGTGACAGCGGCCGTAGAAAAACTCAGGCAGGAGGCGCGCGAGGTAACCTTTTCAAATATCTGCGTGGCGGTGAGGGAATTGTACGGCGTCTCGATTTCGTCCAATACCCTCAAGCGAAACGAATCTGCATATCAGATCTACCTGGCGCATCGGAAACCGCCAAAAAAAGGGATTGAACGACAACGAGGATTGCAGGCCCTAATGGCGAGCGATACCGACTTGGAGAGGGATCAACTCGCCTCAAAAATTTCGCGGTTGCGGCGGAAAAGCAAGGACACTCTGATCGCCAAGCTGATTACGC